>DNZB01000109.1:1481-2065 GCA_003506635.1 Parvularcula sp. | reverse complement strand
CATGCGCATGACCATGCGCATGATCACAAGCCTTCCTTCTTCGTGCGCTGGCTCTTTTCGACCAACCACAAGGACATCGGCACGCTCTACCTGATCTTCGCGATCATGGCGGGGATCATCGGCGGCGCCATGTCGGGCCTTATGCGGCTTGAACTCGCGCAGCCCGGCATTCAGTGGCTGACATTGATCGTCCCGACCGGCACCGAGGCGGAGGCCGAGCATTTCTACAACGTGCTCATCACCTATCACGGCCTCATCATGATCTTTTTCATGGTGATGCCGGCGCTGATCGGCGGGTTCGGCAACTGGTTCGTGCCGATCATGATCGGGGCGCCGGACATGGCGTTTCCGCGCATGAACAACATCTCGTTCTGGCTTTACGGCGCCTCGGGCATCCTGCTGACGCTGTCGTTCTTCGCGCCGGCCTATCAAAATTATACGGGCTTCGCCGGCGGCTGGGTGCTTTATCCGCCCTTGTCGGCGAACACCGGGCATCCCGGACCTGCTATGGATCTTTTGATCCTCTCCCTGCACCTTGCCGGCGCGTCGTCGATCCTTGGCGCGATCAACTTCATCACGACGAT
>DNZB01000109.1:0-1179 GCA_003506635.1 Parvularcula sp. | reverse complement strand
ATGCCGCTGTTCGCCTGGTCGGTCCTGGTGACGGCGTTCCTGCTCGTCCTGTCGCTGCCGGTTCTCGCCGGCGCGATCACGATGCTTTTGACGGACCGCAACTTCAACACGGCGTTCTTTGATCCGTCGGGCGGCGGCGATCCGATCCTGTTCCAGCACCTCTTCTGGTTCTTCGGGCACCCTGAGGTTTATATTCTTATCCTGCCGGGCTTCGGCATCATCAGCCACATCGTATCGACCTTCTCGAAGAAGCCGATTTTCGGCTATCTCGGCATGGCCTACGCCATGGTCGCGATCGGTTTCGTCGGCTTCATCGTGTGGGCGCACCACATGTACACGGTCGGCCTGTCGGTCGACATGAAGGCTTATTTCGTCGCCGCGACCATGGTCATCGCGGTGCCGACCGGCATCAAGATCTTCTCGTGGATCGCGACGATGTGGGGCGGTTCGATCGAATTCAAGACGCCGATGGTCTGGGCGATCGGGTTCATTTTCCTCTTCACGGTCGGCGGCGTCACCGGCGTCGTGCTCGCCAACGCGGGCGTCGATCACTACATGCACGACACCTATTATGTCGTCGCGCATTTCCACTATACGATGTCGCTCGGCGCGGTCTGGTCGATTTTCGCGGCGTGGTATTACTGGTTCCCGAAGATGACCGGCAAGATGTATCGCGACTGGCTCGGCCAGGCGCATTTCTGGCTGATGTTTATCGGCGTCAACCTGGTGTTCTTCCCGCAGCACTTCCTCGGCCTGCAGGGCATGCCGCGCCGTTACATCGACTATCCTGAAGCGTTCGCCTACTGGAATCAGTGGTCATCGATCGGCTACGCGGTCATGCTGGTCGGCATGGGCGTCTTCGTCGTCACTATGATCGACGCCTTCTTCATTTACCGGAAAAAGGCGGCGGCCAATCCGTGGGGCGAGGGCGCAACGACGCTTGAATGGACGCTGCCGTCCCCGCCGCCCTTCCACCAGTTCAATGAACTGCCGCGCTTCGACAAGGGCGACGCGCACGCGTTCCATTAGCAAGGCGGCAGGCGCGCGCTTCCTTCTCTCCCTTGAACAGGGATGGAAGGGGCGCGAATTCGCCTTTTGCGGGCGTTAACCCTAGGAATACACCTGATTAATGTGTTGACCCCGGCGCCTGTCCTGCCCCATATTTCTTTCATCGCGCCC
>DNZB01000182.1:1994-2782 GCA_003506635.1 Parvularcula sp. | reverse complement strand
GCGAAGATGGAGAAGTCGGACTTCCTCGAAGCCGACCTGCATTGCCGCGACGCGCTATCGCAGATCAGCAAGGAACACGCGCCGACCGAATGGGCGACGGTCATGACGAACCGTTCAGCGATCCCGATGCGTCTTGCGCTGTTCGCCGGTGACGTTGAGGAGCGTCTTCGCCTTGTTTCCGAGGCGGAAGCCATATTGAAGGACGCTCTCGCGGGCCTGCCCGAAAACGGCGCGGCCATGCAACGGGCAAATATCCAGCGTTACCTCGCCGCCATGCTGATCTATCGGTCGGAGATTGAAATGGACCGCGGCGACAAGAGGGCGGCGGACGAGAATTTCGCAAAAGCGCTGGAACTCACTGAAGCTGCCCTTCAGTACATCGACGAAAGCTCCAATCCGCAAGCGTTCGGTCATCTGCATCAGAATCTTTGCGTCGGCCTTTATCGCCGCGCGATGCGGACAGGCGGCGAAGCGGCGATTCCTGACCTCGACGCGGCGATCCGTCGCTGCACAACCGCCCGCGATGCTCTGCCGATCAATGAATCGCCGCTTGACTGGGGCATGATCCAGAACAACCTAGCCGTTGCAAACGCCATCAAGGCGACTTTCGCCAACAAGCCGGCGGCGCTCGAAGCCGCCATCGCCGAATTCAATCGCGCAGAAGAAGCCTACCGCCATGACCTCTATCCGGCGAAATGGGCGGAGGTCGAAGTCAATCTCGGCGAACTTCACTGCAACCTCGCCCGATTGACAAAAGACGCCGCGCCGATCGACCCGGGCCTTGCGCA
>DNZB01000182.1:0-1613 GCA_003506635.1 Parvularcula sp. | reverse complement strand
GGGGCTTGAACTCACGCACGCCGGCGCAGGCGACCCGACTGCGAGCGCAGCGCCGGCATCCGTTGACGGCGCTTACTTGCGTTCGTCAAGCTTTGCGCTGATCTCGCCCAGCCGGTTATAGATCCCGAAGATCACGATATACATCTCGCAGATAAATCGCCAGAAGATGATCGCGATCACGCCCCCGATGGGGGCCGCGATGAGCATTCCAAGGCCCGCGCCGAAATTCATCCGGAAGCCGCTGAATGCGAAAGCAAGCGTGCCGATCACGATCCCAACTATGCCGATCCAGTAGAAGATTTTCACGAGTCCGGTCGCGATCAGTTTGTCGAAATTCCGGAACCGTCCGATAAGTTCGCCCACGCGATCCTCCTTGCAAGATCCCGCGCCACGCCGTGGCCATGAGGGGACAATGAAGCGGGGTTTCATCCCCGCGACAACCTATAAGATTTCATAGTCCGACTATGACCGTTGATAGGTTGCCGCGCGCGCGCATCGCATGGATGCTCCCATTATGCGCGCCGAGTTTTGTGGTGACAACAGCGTCGCCCCAGACCGCGCACCGCGCGCACCGAAGGCAAGTATGAGTCTTCAGAAATCAGAAGGGAATGACAATGGCGATGCGAGCCATAAAGTTGCGCCTGTCCGTGGCGGCCGCTCTCCTGCTCGTGGCATCCTGCGGCGGCGCTTCGGATGAGAAAAGTCTGACGGAGTCCTGCGCCGCCGGGTCCATCCACTCGAAGCAGGCATGCTCATGTTTTGCAACGGAATTGAAAGAGAAGCTTTCGGCCGAAGACTACGATTTCCTCGTCAAGCAGACTGAAACGACGATGAAGCTTGCGGAGAAGACCAAAGGAATGTCGGTCGAGGAGGCGATGGAAGCGAGCAAGGGCGCCGCGCAAGACGCGATGTCCGATCCGGTGCGGGCGAGCCGCGTCGCCGAGGCGACGATGAGCGCCATGGGCAAGTGCACGAAATGACCCCGCGCCGCGCGCTGAGCAATGCGAGGCGGATGGATCGGGAAGCAATCGCGTCGTTTTTTCCGCCCGCGTCCTTCGGCGGCGCAGGGCCGCGCAAGGCTGAATGACCGAAAAGGCTCTGGAATCGATGTCCTTTAAGGAGCTTTGATGTGGGGCACGAACGGCTTCTGACATCGCTCTTGCTCGCCGCAACGGCCCTCTCAGGTTGCGGCGGCAAGGATGCAGGCGGCCATGGAAATACGACTCGTCAGGCGGAGGACGATGCGTTCAAGGCTGCCTGCATTCGCGACGGCGAAGTGCCGGCGGTTTGCAGCTGCCTTCAGGATACGATGCGGGCTGCTCTTCCGGATGCGGACTACCAGCTCTTTGTCCGGGTGGCGGAAGCGGCCGCCGCGACGTCGAATACGGAGGTAAGCGCTGCGTCGTCTTTAACGGGCGTCGCCGCCCAATTCGTCGGCGAGGAAGAACGAATTTTGCGGGTAAGCCGCGAAATGGAGAAGGCCGCCGCCTCGTGCGCGGGGGCGGAAGCTGAACCGAAAGAAGAACGAGGAACGGAGAGATTGGACCCATGAAAAACCAGATGCACAACGCGCCGATGCTGATCGCGGCGCTCGCACTCGCCGCGTGCGGCGG
>DNZB01000402.1:652-3167 GCA_003506635.1 Parvularcula sp. | reverse complement strand
CGCTTCATCCCTACTCTACCACGAAATTCCCCGCCGCACTCTTGTTTTTCTGCGCGAGCATATCGCCTCTGGCGCACCCAATCGCCGCTTCCCCAGAATGCGCTGCGGCCAACGCGGACTCCTCTCGCCGCCTCCGTTGTAAGCAGGACATACCGCGCCGGGGTCGCAAATTGCATTGAGAGCCGTGCTGACCTGCTTCCAACCTGCGACATGTTGAACCACTTGGAACGCCTCAAAACATCTATGGAGACGCTTGAAATCTAGTTCCCTGGCTAGTTCCCCGAAATCAGCACTGAAAATTTTATCCTGCTACGGAGCAAACATTCTCAACGAAATTAGCGGGTTAATGGTGGGCGGTGACGGGTTCGAACCGCCGACCTACTGGGTGTAAACCGGCGCCCTTCTCCCCCTATAGGCGAGAAGCCGCAATGCATTGGCGACGACAAGCAACGTTGAGCCCTCGTGAACAACAATCGCCGCGCCGATATTGAGGCCGAAGAGTGTTGCGGGGATAAGAAGCGCGACGACGCCAAGACTCGCCCAGAGATTCTGTTTGATGATCGCGCTCGTTTGCCGGCTAAGACCGAGGGCGAAGGGCAGATGGCGAAGATCGTCCGCCATCAACGCGACGTCGGCGGTTTCAAGCGCGACATCGGACCCCGCCGCGCCCATGGCGACGCCGACGGTCGCTTCCGCAAGCGCCGGCGCGTCGTTGACCCCGTCGCCGATCATGGCGATCGCGCCGTGCTTATCGCGCATCGTCCGAATGAAGGCGACTTTGTCTTCAGGCATCAGCGCTCCGCGCGCGTCGTCAAGCCCGACCTTCATGGCGATGGCGTCTGCGACTTTCTGATTGTCGCCGGTCAGCATGATCATGCGCGCGATGCCGAGCGTACGAAGATCAGCGATGACAGCGGCCGCAAAGCCGCGCTCGACGTCGAGAAACCCGAGCGCGCCAAGCGATCGTTGCTCCCGCTGGACGATCATCACGGTGCGGCCTTCCTGCTCCAGGCGGCGCGCCGTCTCCCGAACGCCGTCGGACATCAATGGCCCGTCTTCACCGTCGAACATCGCCGGCTTGCCGATGTGAACGACGGCGCCCTCGATACGGCCGGTGACGCCCTTACCGGTGATGCTTTCAACGCTTTCTGCGCTCAGCCGTTGCGGCGACTGAAGCTTTGGCATCGCGTCGCGCACGACGGCGGCGGCAAGCGGATGGTCGCTTTGCTCTTCGATAGCGACAGCGACGGCGAGGAGTTCGACCTCCGCGACGCCGCGTGCCGGAACGATATCGACGAGCCTTGGCTTTCCTTCGGTCAGCGTCCCGGTCTTGTCGAAAGCGACGACGCTGAGCGTCCCGAGATTTTCAAGCGCGGCGCCGCCTTTGACGAGGACGCCGCCGCGGCCGGCGCGGGCGATGCCGCTGAGGACTGCGCTCGGAACGGAAATCGCGAGCGCGCAGGGGCTCGCTGCGACCAGCACGGCCATCGCGCGATAGAAGCTCGCAGGGAACGGTTCGTCGATGACGACCCACGCGAACAGCAAAAGGACGACGAGTGTCAGCACGGCGGGGACAAAAAAGCGTTCGAACCGCTCGGTGAAGTTTTCGGTCGGCGAGCGCTGCATCTGCGCTTCGGCGACCATCCGTGCGACGCGCGCGAGCGTCGACTCAGCCGCGCGTTTGGCGACATAGACGTCGATCGCGCCGGCGCCGTTGATCGTGCCGGCGAAGACGCGGTGCTCGGGCGAGATTTTTGCGAATTCGACCGCATCGGGTCTGCCGTTGACAGGCCGCTTGTCGACTGGCGCGCTTTCGCCCGTCACGGGCGCCTGGTTGACGCTGGTTTCGCCCGCGACGACGACGCCATCAGCCGGAAGGCGCTCATTCGGCTTGACGACGATAATGTCGCCGACCTGAAGCGATTCAACGGGCACATGTTTGATCGCTCCTCCGCTGCGGACGTTGGCGCGGTCCGGCGCGAGCTTCGCCAGCGCCTCGATCTCGCGCCTGGCCCGGCCCATTGCGAACTCTTCCAGCGCATGGCCGAGACTGAACAGGAAAAGAAGGAGCGCGCCTTCGGCCCAGCTGCCGAGAGCCGCAGCCCCGGCGGCGGCGACCAGCATCAGGGTGTCGATCTTGAAGCGTCTGGCGGCGATGTTCTCGATCGCCTCGCGCAACGTGAAAAAGCCGCCGAAGACATAGGCCGCAATGAACAGCGGCAGAGCGTCTGCGCCGCCCCGTTCGATCATCCATCCGACAAAAAGCGCCGCACCGGAAAGCAAAGAAAACAGAAGTTCGCCGTGGCGGCCAAACCATCCGCCGCGCTCATGGCTGCTGGCGTGCGCGCCGTGCGCATGACTGTCATCGAGCTGGCCCGGCGGCTGGACTAAGGGGCCGGACATCCTCTCAGAGGGGCTATCCTGCACGCCCGGCGAGCCGGTTTCATCCGTATCAAGATCGCCCTTTGCTGCGGCGTTGTCGCGGTTCATGACATGACTTTCTTGCGATCATGGA
>DNZB01000402.1:0-412 GCA_003506635.1 Parvularcula sp. | reverse complement strand
TTCTTGCGATCATGGAAGCGCCCACTCACTCCGCCGGGGCCGGTTGCGGCACAAAAGAAGGATTGTCCGCCTCGCGCTCCGCACGCGCCGGCCTCAGCACCAAGCGGCAGATCGCGGGAAGGACGAAGAGGGTAAGGATCGTCGCGGTGATAAGGCCGCCGATGACGACGGTCGCAAGCGGCTTTTGCACTTCAGCGCCGACGCCGTGCGCGATCGCCATCGGGACGAAGCCGATCGCCGGCACGATGCCGGTCATGAGGACGGCGCGGAACCGTTCGGCCATGCCGTCATGGATCGCGGCATCGACCGCCATGCCGGCGTCGATACGGGCGTTGATCGCGGTCATGACCACGAGACCGTTGAGGACGGCGACGCCGGCAAGACAGATAAAGCCGACGGCCGCCGAGATCGA
>DNZB01000272.1 GCA_003506635.1 Parvularcula sp. | reverse complement strand
CCGCGCGCCTTTACAATGGTGTTGCGGGCCCATAGCGTCGCGCCATCGTCGAGGGCCCGGGGGAGGCTCCGTCCCTCATCACAGCGTAACCAGGAGACTTGCATGCTACTGAAAAAGCATCGCGCGAGCCTGCTCGCGGCCGGCATGTTCGCCGTCGCCGCGACCGGCGCTTCCGCAACGACAATGCTGCAAATGAGCTTTGATGATCTCGTCGCGGATTCGGCGCTTGTCGTCGTCGGCGAAGCGATCGATTCGCGCGTTGTCGAGTCCGCCGCGGACGGGCTGGTCACGATCACGACGTTCAGAGTGAGTGACGCGGTTCTCGGCTCCTCCGGCTCCGTCGTCCAGGTCGCGACGCCCGGCGGCATTTTTCGCTCCGGAAAATTCCTGCTTCGGGAATCGACGGCCGACACGCCGATGTTCGCAATCGGGTCGGAGCACATGCTGTTCCTTAACTCGGGCCCGCAGAACGCCTTCGCTGTCGTCGGCGTCAACCAGGGCGCGGCTGCGGTTTTTGAAGGAAAGGCGGGCCGTTCTGTCGTCCTGCCGGGCGGCAAGGGCGTGGAAACCCTCGGCGAAGCGAGCGCGCGCGTCCGCGCTGAGCGCGCCGAAAGCGACCGCCTCCGTGATCGCGAGACGGTCGAATGAGCCAGCGAAATCATAACCAGTCAAATCCGGAGTCATCCATGAAACGCATTCTGA
Source organism: Parvularcula sp. (assembly GCA_003506635.1). GTDB lineage: Bacteria > Pseudomonadota > Alphaproteobacteria > Caulobacterales > Parvularculaceae > Amphiplicatus. Next base: position 6,107 of record DNZB01000272.1, on the reverse strand, counting down.
TTTGCGCCAGCGCGCTCGCGATCGCAGCGACGCAGGCGTCCGCCGGCGGCCGGCTCGACACATTCAAATTCACGGGCGAGTCGAACTTCATCCCCGGCTTTGAAGACGTCGAGATCGTCGGCATCTTCTGGGACGACCGCTGCACCAGCGTCAATTACACCGCCGACGACATTCCGGCGAACGGCGTCGGCGGATCGCTCATCCCGGCGTCGGTCTGGGCCGGCGAAATGCAGACCTCTTTTGAACAGTGGAATCAAATCCCGACGTCCTACATCGAAATGAACGTCGTCGGGGGCCCGGTTGCGCTCGGCAACGGATTGCGCCGGTTCGACTTCATCAATGAACTGACGTTCGAAACGGCGGCGGGATCGGGCTTCCTCGCATCCTCGCCCTCGACGTCGTTGCAAGCAGATGCGACCTTTGTCGCCGGAGACGACATTGACGGCGACGGCGACAGCGACGTGTTCGACACCGCCGCCACTTCCGTTTCGACCTGCCACGACTTCGACGCCGACGGCGACATCGAGTTTCCGGCCGGCGACTACGCCGCCGGCACGATTCTCGACAACGACGTGCAATTCAACAACCGGCTCATCACCAGCGGCATCGTCTGGGAGCTGACGCCGTCGTCGACGCTCGCCGGCGAACCGCAGCGCCGGACCGACATCCAGTCGGTTGCGGTGCATGAATTCGGCCACAGCCACGGCCTCGCGCACAGCTTCATCAATCAGATCTCGGTCAGTGACGGCAACGGCGCGACGATGTTCCCGTTCATCGACATCGACGATCGCTTCTCCGAAGAAGGACAACGTACGCTGCATGAGGACGACATCGCATGGTCGTCCTACATCTATCCGGAGGGCAAGACGGAAGGGAGCGGGCCGACGGCGATCCAGCCCGGGGATATTCCGTTCCAGAACGCCTTCCGCACCATCAAGGGCGCCTACACCCAGAACGGGTTCGGCGTTCTCGGCGGCAACATCTCGGCGACCGGCACCGGCGCCAATGGCCGCACGGTGGTCAGCGCCTATTCGGGACTGGCGCGCGCGTTCAGCCCTGACGGCATTAACGTGTTCATCGGAGATCTCACTAATTCGGTGATTTCGGATCAATATATCCTGCCGGTTCCGCGCGGCACCTATGTGCTCGCGATGCAGGCGCTTGACGGCGATCCGGCGGCGACGGGCAACATCTCGATCACCGCGCAGATCGGCGGCTTCCTCGGCCAGCACGGATACCCGGAGGAATTCCGCTCGTCGCCCGCGCTTGAAAGCGAGATCGAAACCAACCCCGGCCAGTTCACGCCGGTCAACGCCCAGACCAAGAACCAGGCGAACGTCAACGTCGCGACCAATATCGACGTGACGCTGAGAAACGCCGGGGCGCTCACCAATATCGGCACCGGTGCGGCGATCGGCGTCAACGACGTCATCTACGCTGAGCGGTTCGCGGGCGCTGATGTGCTCGCGCTCCTCAACAGCGGCGCGACGATGACGACGGCGACATATCGCACAGGCGTTTTCGACGCCTCGGTCGTCAGCGTCTGGAAGCGGGCGAGCGTGCGCCTTGGCCGCCTCAATCCGGACGGCACCGCAACGCTCGGCGCAACGCTCGCCTCTCGCAACAACTTCGTCGGACAGGACGGCGACTCGACGCCGTTCTTCCTGTCCAATCCGGCGACGGTGTCGGCGAACGCACGCGCCGCCCTGGAGGCCGATCCGACGCTTGACGTCTTCGTCGTCCTTGAGGCGCTGAACGCCTTCCCGCGGGCGGACGATCCGCGCCCGCCGCTGCTTGGCCTGCAGGCGACTGCGGCCGGCGCGTCGAGCGGCCAATCCTTCCTGTCGGTCGCCGGCGGGCCGCTTAACGTCCGCACGAACGGCAACTGGATCGTGGAGCTGAACTTCACGCCGAACGTCAACGTCCTGAACTAACGGGAGAGAGAGGGCCGGTCCTCGGACCGGCCGGAGAGGCGGCGGGAGAAATCCCGCCGCCTTTTTGTTTGGCGCCTGAGGGCGTAAAATCCAGCGGCGGCGCCGCCGCCTGAGGGAGAAATCGCCATGAAGAAATTGATGTTGCTTACGCTTGCTTTTGCGGCCACGCCCGCTTTGGCGCAGGAGAGTCCGAACGCCCTTGCAGACGCCTTCGTCGCCGCAATCGTCGCGGAGGACGCCGAGGCGCTCGCGGCGCTTTATACGGAGGACGCCGACAGTTACGATCCGTCGGGCGCGGTGCAGAAAGGCCGCCTTGAGATCGCCGCGGCGTGGCAGCCGTTTTTCGACGCCTATGACGGGTTTTCCGCCGCGCTGAACCGGAAGGGCGAGCACGCGCTTTCGAAGACGAGCCATGCCGCCTGGGGCCTTTGGACGATGGCTGCGACGGCGCCGGGCGCGGCTGAGGAAACGGTCTGGAACGGGCGCTTCCTCGACGTGTCGGTGAAAACGCCGGACGGGTGGCGATATGTCGTCGATCACGCCTCGATGCTGGCGCCGGGACCCGAGGCAGCCGAGTAAGCTCGAAAAAAGCGGCCGCCGCCGGCGGGCGGGCTGGCGGCGGCCGGTGCGCGGGCGGCCGGGCGCGGCCGCGCCCCCGTTTCGCAAGCGCAGCGACGATTGTCCTCGACGGCGCTTCGTCCGTGCCCGTATGATGGGGACGCGGACAATTCCCGCGTTTGAGAGGGCGAACTTATGGACTTGACGCAATTGTTGTTGAGCGGCGCCGGCGGCGCAATCATCGGACCGCTGGTTTCGCAGTTTCTGGGCGGCAAAAGCCAGAGCATGCTGACGCGCATCATCGCGGGCGTCGTCGGCGGCGTCGGGGCGGGGGCCGGGGCGGATGCGTCGGGGATCAGCGCGCAATTGTCGTCGATGCTCGGCGATGCGCAGACGATGCAGATGATCCAGTCGCTGATCGAAGGCGGCGTCGGCGGCGGCGTTCTTTCGACGCTCGCCGGCATGATGAAGAAAAAAGCCTGAGGATCACTCGTCGCGTTCGCGGTCGAGGCGCTCGAGAAAGCGCGCGGCCGCGCCGCGCCCGCCGATGCCGAAGGCGAGCGCGGCGGCGAGCGCAGCCGCGCCGAGGATGAGCACGAAGCCCGCGAAGATTATGTCTTCGCCGAGGCCCATTTCGCGCACCCCGATCGCTGTGACGAGGACGAGAATGCCCCATTGAACGGCGGTCGCAACAAGCTCCGAGCGCGGATCGCCGGCGCGCCGCAAGGTGTTGGCGACGAAGCGGCTGACCGGGATGCCGGCGAGAATGACGACGGAGCCGAGCAGGATCTGCGCGCCCACGGAAAGAACTTCGGACAGAGCCGTCGATACGGGCTCGATATTCAGCTGCTGCGCGGCGGTGATCGCGCCGACGATCAGCATGGCCGCCATCGCGATATTGGCGGCGATGATGGTCGGCGAGATCGCCTGGCCCTTCAGCGCGCGGCGCGCCGCTTCCTCGTCCTCGTGATGGTCGATCGCGACGCCGAGCTGGCGCCAGAAGCTGTCGAATCCCATGCCGGTCAGGAACGAAATGACGAGCGAGCGCACCGCGCGCGCGAACAGCGTGAACACGAAAAGAACAAGGCCCGCCGCGATGATGCTGGGGATCGCGTTCAGCATCGTCTCCAGCATCGCGGTCAGGGGCGCTGAAATCGACTCGATCGCCAGCGCTTCAAGGCCGACGATGAAAGTCGGTATGAGAATGCCGACATAGGCGAACAGCCCGACCGCGCGCGCAATTTCGGTGCCCTTGATCAGATCCCCGATATTCACCTGCTTCGCCGCGTGATCGATCGGCGCGGCGGAAAGGAGGCTTGTCAGCGCCCGGCGCGCGACTGTCGCGATGACGAAGCCTACGGCGATCGTGAACCCGGCGAGCGCGATACGCGGCAGATAGTCCATCACCTGCGCCAGCATCGTGTTCAACGGCGTCAGCGTCTCGGAAAGGCCGAGCACCGCCAGCACCCACGGGATGAACATCAGGAGAATGAGCCAGAAGACCGCCGATCCGAGCGATCTGCCAAGAGAGGGCTTGCCCGGCCCCAGCGCTTCGCGATTGGCGACGAGACCGATCTTCGACTTGTCCACGCGCTTCCTGACGAATTCCGAAATGACGCGCGCCAGAATGAGCGCAAGGACCGTCAGCCCCAGCGCGCCAAGGACGTTCGGCAGAGCGTCCATGAAATATTCCAGCGTGCGCTCAAGCTCGGCGCGGATCGTTTCCATCAGAAAGACCTCTTCGGCAGCAAAACGGCGAACCCGCGCGGCGCGCGGCTGGATGTGCGGTGCGGGATTACAAGGTAAGCCCCGGAATGGCCAGCGAAAAAGCCGGCCGCGCGGCGCGTGGGACGGGTCATATCGGGGCCCGATGGAAGACGCCCGCGGTCAAGGGGCGCGGCGCGCGCGTCGTTTTCGGAAAGGTGGCGGGCAGGCGCTTTAGCGCGCGCACCGCGAGATACGCAAAGCACTCCGCCTCAAGATCGTCGCCGCGCCAGCCGGCGTCTTCGGCGGTCAGCACCGGGGCTTCGAGCGCCTTGCGGAGCGCCGTCATCAGCGCCCTATTGCGCCGCCCGCCGCCGGCGACGATCCATTCCCCGGGCCCCTCGGGAAGATGCGGAAGGCTCGCCCGGACGCACGCCGCGGTGAACGCCGTCAAGGTCGCCGCGCCGTCCGCCGCCGACAGGGCGAGCACGGGGTCGATCTTGAAATCATAGCGGTCGAGCGATTTCGGCGGCCGGCGCCGGATGAAGGGATTGAGAAGCATGAGGCGCAGCACGTCCGAATGCACCTGGCCGCTCTGCGCAAGGGCGCCGTCCACGTCCATCGCCGCGCCGGTTTTTAACTCCGTCCACTGATCGATCAGGCCGTTGCCGGGGCCGCAGTCGAAGGCGAGAATGTCGAGGTCCGTCGCGTCCGGCGGCGCGAAGGTGATGTTCGCGACGCCCCCGAGATTGAGAACGCCGACCGCGTGATCGCGTTGAAGCGCGCGCGCCAGCGCGGCGTGATAGACGGGCGCGAGCGGCGCGCCCTCGCCGCCCTCGGCGACGTCGGCGGCGCGGAAATCCGCGACGACGTCGATGCGCGTTTCTTCCGCGAGGAGGCGCGCATCGCCGATCTGCCACGAACGCCCGACGCTTTCCGGCCCGCGCCTCGGCCGGTGCAGGATCGTCTGGCCGTGAAAGCCGATGACGTCGATCGCCGTGCGTCTCATCCCCGCCTTGTCGAGCAGCGCGCCGACCGCCTCGACATGCGCGGCCGTCACTTCGGCGGAAGCCTTACCGATGTCGGCCGCGCCGTCGCGCCCTTCAAGCGCGGCCTTGATCGCGCGGCGGATGAAGACCTTTTGATCGCGCGAATAGGGAAAGGATAGCGCGGGGCCGGGCTCTACGGCGCCGGCCCCGTCGGTGCGCAAGATCGCGGCGTCAACGCCGTCGAGCGAGGTTCCGCTCATCAGGCCAAGGGCGGTCAAAAGGGTCATGAGCGCTGCGTGGGGCGCTGCGCGCGCCGGCGTCAAGGCCGCCAGCCCGGCGGTGGACCGACCCGTCGGAGCGCGGCGATCGACAGGCGGTTAATGCGATGGAGCTCATCGAGGAACTTTCTCGGCTCCAGCAAGTGCAGCGCTTTCCAGAGCTTGCGCGCCTCCGCCAGGCCGATGTCATATTTGAGGTCGCCAGTGCGCACCGTCTCGTCTTCGGGGTCGCGCCGATACGCGAACCGGCAATCGGGCCGGTATCTCCGGCACAGAGGGACGGCGTCCGCTTTACTGACGCGGCATCGGCAGTGATAGTCGCTGATGCGCGCGGCGCTGTCGCCCGCGCGTCGGCGCCGTTCAGCCAGAATTCGGGGGGCAAGTACGTGCTTTCCGTACTCTGCGACGATTTTGCCGAGCGATTCATGGGCGCAGCTTAATTCCCATTTCAGCCGTTTCGACTCATCGGCGAAATACGGCGCATCGGGCTCCGCCGAAATCTCTCCGGCAGGTTTTGACTTCTCCGAATGTTTTTTTCGCATTTTTCCTTGGTCCTGATCAGACGCGGCATTGGGCCATGGGCAGGTAGAGCTTTCGTCTTGCCATTGCCCTTTCCACGCGCGCCTCTTCCTTCTCCGCGGAGC
>DNZB01000257.1:19199-19528 GCA_003506635.1 Parvularcula sp. | reverse complement strand
CGACGACGACGCGGCGGTTTCCCTTTGCCGCGCCGGCGAGGATGATTTCGGCTGCGCGCTCCGGCGACGTGATTGCAGCCTTCTTGAAGCGTGCGTCGATCTCTTTCGCATCCTTGACGTCGGCAGGCAGGGCGTCGATCACGGCGCTGCGCGCAATCGCGGTGTCGACGCCGCCCGGGTGCACGGAGGTGACGCGCACGCCCTTCTCCGCGAGTTCGGCGGCGATCGTCTCGGAAAACCCGCGCACGGCGAATTTCGAGGCGCAGTAATGCGCCTGCCCCGGATAGCCGATGAACCCGAACAGGCTCGAAATATTGACGATGCCGCCC
>DNZB01000257.1:12632-18882 GCA_003506635.1 Parvularcula sp. | reverse complement strand
TTTACGTCCATGATCTTCTCGATGGACGACAGCGGCGTCTCCTCGAAGCGCCCGACCCGGGTCAAACCTGCGATGTTGAAGACATAGTCAGCATCGCCGAGGCTTTCCTTCACCGACAGCGCGTAGCGCTCGATCGCCGCCGCGTCGGCGACATCCAGCTGATCGATGCGAATGCGGTTCGACGGGACCGGCCCGATCAACGCGCGCGTTTCTTCAAGGCCGGGCGCGTTGACGTCCGACAAGGCGAGCGCAGCGCCCCGGCGCGCGAGTTCGAGCGCGACTGCCCGGCCGATGCCGGAGGCGGCGCCGGTGACAACGCATAATTTTCCGTTGAAAGGGTCGGCCACGATCATCGCTCCGCACGCCAGGGAAAAATCGGCGCCGCAGGGCGGGCCTCAAGTCCGGCATACAACCATCGCGCCGCGGGCTGAAGTCCGCCTTACAGCTCCAGCAACCGGCCGGACACTTCCGCCCAATCCCGTCCGGGCGCCGTCGCGAGCAGGGGCGCGTCGATGGAGTCGCGCGGCGAATAGGTCTCGCCGTTTTCGAGGAACGCCGCGCGCCCGCCGAGCTCGGCGAGGATCAGCGCGCCGGCCGCGTGATCCCAAGGGTGAATACGGCTCGACAGCTTGAAATCAACCTCGCCCGTCATCAGTTTCAGGTAAGCATAGGCGGAGCAGCGCCCCGGCCGAGAAGCGAGGTTTTTTCCCAACGCAAGCGCCAACCGGTCGCGCCATTGAGGGGTCAGCCACCCCATCGAACGAAGACCCATCGGCGGATCATTCGACCGCGGCGCGACGACAGGCGTTCCCCCGTCCCAGCGAACGCCCTCGCCTTTGACCGCCACGGCGCATTTGCGCTCCGGTGCGGCGTAAATCCAGCCTATCAGCGTCGCGCCGTTCTCGACATAAGCGACGATCGTTCCAAATTCGGCGACGCCATTGACAAAATTGCGCGTGCCGTCGAGCGGATCGACGATCCAGAACGCGCCCTCGCCCGAGAGCGCCGCGACGATTGAGGGATCGGCGGCGGCGGCTTCCTCGCCGACGAAACCGGCGCCGGGCGCGAGCGCCGACAGCGCCTTCTTCAGCGCGGCCTCCGCGGCCTCATCGACGCGCGTCACGAGATCGGTCGCGCTCGATTTATGGCGCACCGCCTCTTTTTCGAGCTTGCCGAAATGCGGCGCTATTTCCGCCGCCGTGACATCGGCGATCGCCTGCGCCACCCGGAATGCGTCAGGCCTCATGCGATCAGCCGGCCGCGCTCGTGCGACGCTTCGATGACGGCGGAGGGGTGAAGTTTGCGAAATTGCCCGAACGCCTTTTCGGAGAGGCGCACGTCGATCAGCGCTCCCTCCTCGCTTTCGGCCAATGCGGCGACATCGCCATGTTCATGCAAAAAAGCGCGCGCCGCGCCGTCAGCAGCTGGCAGGCGAATGACGTAACGCTTGCGGTCCGCCGTAAGAATCCGGTCGATCAGGACAAGGAGATCCTCAACGCCCTCCCCCGTCGTCGCCGAAACGCCGGCCCGCAGCGGGTCGTCGACGGTCATCGCGGCAAGCCCCCCGCCGGCCTTTGTCAGGGCCAGCAGCGACTGCCGGTCCTTCGGCGTCAGCAGGTCGATCTTGTTCATCACCTCGATGACCGGCGTGTCCGCCTCGCCGGTGAGCCCGAGTTCGGCGAGCACGTCGATGACGTCCTCGCACTGCGAATCGGAATCCTCATGCGCCGCGTCGCGGACGTGCAAGACAAGATCAGCCTCCAGCACTTCTTCAAGCGTCGCGCGAAAGGCCGCGACGAGCTGCGTCGGCAGATCGGAAATAAAGCCGACAGTGTCCGAAAGAATGATCCGCTGGCCGGAGCCGAGATCGACGGCCCGCATGGTCGGGTCAAGCGTCGCGAACAGCTGGTCGCGGGCGACGACGTCCGCTTTCGTCAGCCGGTTGAACAAAGTCGATTTTCCGGCGTTCGTATAGCCGACCAGCGCGACCACCGGGTGCGGCGCTTTGCGCCGCTTGGCGCGCTGCAAGTTCCGTGTACGGCGCACCTCCTCAAGGCGCGCTTTCAGCCGGTCGATTTCGTTCTCGATGGCGCGGCGGTCGCTTTCGATCTGGCGTTCGCCTGGGCCGCCGAGGAAGCCGCGCCCGCCGCGCTGGCGCTCAAGATGCGTCCACGAGCGCACGAGCCGGGATTTCTGGTAGGTCAGATGCGCAAGATCGACCTGAAGGCGGCCTTCCGCCGTCCGGGCGCGCGCACCGAAAATTTCAAGGATCAGCGCCGTGCGATCGAGCACCTTGGCGTCCCAGGCCTTTTCAAGGTTGCGGTGCTGGATCGGCGACAGCGCCGCATCGACGATGACGAGGCCAGGGCGCGGGTCGCGCGCGTCGAGCGCCGCCTTGATCGCCTCGACCTTGCCGGAGCCGATCAGCGTCGCCGGTCGCGGCGCTGACAGGGCAGTTACCTCGCGATGCACGACGCGAAGGTCGATCGCCTCTGCGAGGCCGCATGCCTCTTCCAGCCGGGCGGCGGGCGTCCGGCGCCGGTCATCGCGGGCGAATTCAACATGGATGACAAAAGCCGCGCCCATATCGGCGGCGCGGGGGTCTTTATGCTCGGCGTCCAAAGGGACCTATTCGCTTTCCTCGCCGTCCCACAGATTGACGGGCTGGGACGGCATTACCGTCGAAATTGCGTGCTTGTAAACGAGTTGAACCTGCCCCTCGCGCTTCAGGAGGACGCAGAAATTGTCGAACCAGGTGACGACGCCTTGCAGCTTCACCCCGTTCACAAGAAAGATCGTGACTGGCACCTTGTCCTTGCGGACATGGTTCAAGAAGACATCCTGAAGGTTCTGTTTCTTATCGCTCATGACCGTCAGCACTCTCCCGCCAGATGCTTGTTGCATTGCAGCAAGCACTATCGCCCGAGAATCGGGGGGATGCAACCCGGCAAGACCTTTGGCTAACGCCCCGCCCCGCACCGCGCGATATAGGCAGCGCGCAAGCGCGCCGCGATGGGGCCCGGCTTCCCCGCGCCCACTTTCCTTCCGTCGATGGCGATCACCGGGGTCACGAGGTTCATCGCGGAGGTGATGAACGCCTCGCGCGCCTTCAAAGCCTCATCGACCGAAAACGCGCGTTCGACGACCTTCATCTGCAAGCTTTCAGCGACGGCGATCGCAGTCTGGCGCGTAATGCCGCCGAGGATCGCCTCGCCCAAGGGATGAGTGATGAGCGCGCCCTTGTCATCGACAATCCAGGCGTTGGAAGAAGAACCCTCCGTCACCTTGCCGTCCTTGACGAGCCAGGCCTCGGCGGCGCCGGCGCGCACGGCTTGCTCCTTCGCCAGGCAATTGGGGAGCAGCCCGACCGTCTTGATATCGACGCGGCCCCAGCGAATGTCGGGCGCGGTGATGACCGAAATCCCCTTCGCCGACTTCGCATTGAGCTTTTCGAGGTCGATCGGCTTTGCGGTCAGCACCAGCGCGGGTTCAACGTCGTCCGCCGGGAACGGGTGATTGCGCGGCGCGACGCCGCGCGTCGCCTGCATGTAGACCATGCAGTCCTTGAGGCGGTTCTTCTCGATCAGTTTCCTGATGACGATGCGGAGCGCGCCTTCGCTCATCGGCGCCTTGATTTCCAGCTCTCGCAGCGACCGCGCCCAGCGTTTCAGATGCCCGTCGAGATCCCAGAATTCGCCCGCGACGAACAAGACGACTTCATAGATCCCGTCAGCGAACTGGTAGCCGCGGTCCTCGATATGGACGCTGGCGTCTTCGATCGGCGTGTAGGCGCCGTTGACATAGGCGATGCGCGGCATGTCCGTTCCCTAGAAATAATCAATGCTGACGCGGAACATCTGCTCAACGTCTTTCACATAATCCTTGAGCGCCATCAGAACGACGCGGTCCCCCGGCTTGATGACCGTTTCCGAATTCGGCATCGAGACTTTTCCGTCGCGGTAAATGGCGCCGATCATCACGCCCTCGGGCAGTTCGGCCTCCGACAGGGGCTTGTTGACGAGCGGCGAGGTTTCAAGCGCGATCGCGTCGATCAGTTCAGCCTCGCCGTCATAGAGCGAAAAGACGCCTTTAATGCGGCCGCGCCGGATGTGCTGGAGGATCGTCGATATCGTCGTCGAGCGCGGGTCGACGAACCGGTCGACGCCCACGGCCTCCGAGATCGGCCCGTAATCCTGCTCGTTGATGAGCGCCATGGCGCGGCGCGCGCCTTCGCGCTTGGCGACGACGCAGGCGAGAATATTGACCTGATCGTTATTGGTGACCGCGACGACGGTCTCCGTTTCCTCAACCCCCGCCTCGCGCAGGAGCGCGCGGTCGAGCCCGTCGCCCTGCAGGACGATCGTGCGTTCAAGGTCTTCCGCGATCCTTTCGGCGCGGGCGCGGTCGCGCTCGATCAGCCGGATCTTCGTCGCGCTGATCTTTTCGAGGCCGGTCGCCACATGAAGCCCGATATTGCCGCCGCCGACGATGATGACGCGGCGGGCCTGCCGCTCCGCCTGGCCCATGATGTCGAGCGCGCGGGCGACATCATTGCGGTCGGCGATGAAATAGATGGCGTCGCCGGCGTAGAGCTGGTCATCGGCGTGGACGCGCCAAATCCGCCCGTCTCGGTTTATGGCGACGATAGTGATCTTGAGATGCGGAAACAGCTCGGCGACCTGCCGCAGCGGCGAATTGAGGATCGGGCAGTCTTCCTTCAGCTTCACCCCGACGGCGAGTACGGCGCCGTCGACGAAGCTTTTGGTCTCGAAGGCGCCGGGCGTCGCCATGCGCTGCATGATCGCTTCTGACACCTCCCGCTCCGGCGAGATGATGACGTCGATGGGCAAGTGGTCGCGCGAGAAAAGATCGGAATATTGCGGGTCGAGATAGCCCGACGCGCGAAGGCGCGCGATCTTCGTCGGCACGTTGAACAGGGAATGCGCGACCTGGCAGGCGACCATGTTCACTTCATCGGAATAGGTGACGGCGATCAGCATGTCCGCTTCGCGCGCGCCCGCCTCGGCGAGAGTCTCAGGATAGGCGCCGTTGCCGACGACGCCGCGCACGTCGAGCCGATCCGTCACCGACCGGACAAGCTCCTTCGACTGGTCGACCATGGTGACGGCGTTGTTCTCGGCGGCGAGGCGCCGCGCGATGCCTGTGCCGACGCGGCCGGCGCCGCAGATGATGATGCGCATGGGTCATTCCCTATCGAGAGTCGCCCTGACGGCTACCCTAGGCGCTTTCCGCCCTCGGCGCGCCGCCGACGCCGAGCGCCTTGAGCTTGCGGTGGAGCGCGGAGCGCTCCATGCCGATGAAGGCCGCCGTGCGCGAGATATTGCCGCCGAAGCGGTTGATCTGTGCGATCAGATATTCGCGCTCGAAGCGCTCACGCGCCTCGCGCAAGGGCAGCGCGATGATCTGCTCCAGCCCCTCGCCCGCGGGAATTGACAGGCCGGCGTCGATGATTTCCGCCGGCAGGTGTTCGCAGGCGATCTCAAGACGGGCGTCGCGGCCCATCAAGAGGAGCGTGCGCTCGATGACGTTTCTAAGCTGACGGACATTTCCCGGCCAGTGATAGGCCTGGAGCGCCGCCAGCGCCTCGGCCGTCATGGCGCGCTTGGGAAAGCCCGCGCCCCGCGAAATGCGGTCGATGAAATAGGCCGAAAGCGCCGGGATATCGTCGCGGCGCTCGGAGAGCGAGGGCGCGGACACGGGCACGACGTTGAGGCGATGGAAAAGGTCCTCGCGGAACCGGCCGTTCGCCGCGTCTTCAAGAAGATCGCGCGAGGTCGAGGATACGATCCGCACATCGACGCTGACCGGCGCGTCGCCGCCGACGCGCCTGAAGCGCTGATCGACAAGCACGCGCAAGATCTTGTTCTGGGTCTCGATCGGCATGTCGCCGACTTCGTCGAACATCAGCGTGCCGCCGTGCGCCCGTTCGAGAAGGCCGATGGATTTGGGCCTTCCGCCCTCTCCTTCGACCCCGAAGAGTTCCTCTTCCATGCGCTCGGGCGCGATCGTCGCTGCGCTGACGACGATGAACGGCAGGTCGGCGCGCGCGGACTTCGCGTGCAACAGGCGCGCGATCACTTCCTTGCCTGAACCGGCGGGGCCGGAAATGAGAACGCGCGAGCGCGAATCCGCGACGCGGTCAATGACTCCGCGCAAATTGTTGATCGCCGCCGAACCTCCGATAAGCCCCCAGTCCGGGCCGCGCTCGCGCAGTTCGACATTTTCGCGC
>DNZB01000257.1:0-12309 GCA_003506635.1 Parvularcula sp. | reverse complement strand
GCGTTGAACGGCTTTTCTACGAAGTCATAGGCGCCCTTCTTGATCGCCGCGACCGCCGTTTCGATCGTGCCGTGGCCCGATATGATGATGACGGGAAGGTCTGCGTTGATCTTCTTGAGGTCCTCAAGGATCTCGATTCCGTCCTTCGCCGAGTTTTGCAGCCACACGTCGAGAATGACGAGCGCGGGCGTCCGCTCGCGCATCGCCTTGGCGACGGCGTCGGAGTTCGCCGCGGTTCGCGGGTTGAACCCTTCATCCTCGAGGATGCCGGAGACGAGATCGCGAATGTCCGCCTCATCGTCGACGACCAGAATATCGATGCTCATGCCATTCCTTCCCTACGCTACGCCCCTACTCCGCCGCCGTGGCGGCCGCGCCGCCCGCCCCCGCCGCGCCGAGCGGCAGGACGAACGTGACGACGGCGCCCGAAACCCCAAGCTCGGCGCAGTCGTCGAATTTCAGATGGCCTTCGTGATCTTCAATAACCTTCTTGACGATCGCGAGGCCAAGCCCCGTGCCTTTGGCCCGCGTCGTCATGTAAGGTTCAGTCAGACGATGGCGCTCCGCCTTCGGCAGGCCGACTCCGTTGTCGGCGATCGAAAGCGATGCGTTGTCGCCGACAGCTTTCAACACGACACGAATCCGCCCTGGCGTCGCGTCGCCGGATGCAAGGCGCGCGCCGACGGATTCGCCCGCGTTCTTCAGCAGATTGCCCATCGCCTGCGCGATCATGCGCGCATCGCAGCGAACGAAGACGGGCGCTGTCGGCGTCTCGACCGAGAAGTCGATATCGGGAAACGCGACTTTCTGCGGGAACACCGCGCTGCGCACGATTTCACGCATGTCTTCGGCCGCGATCACGGGCTTGGGCATGCGGGCGAAGGATGAGAATTCATCGACCATCCGGCCGATATCGCCGACCTGGCGGATGATCGTTTCGGTGCAGCGGTCGAAGATTTCCGGCGCTGTCTTGATCTCGCCTATATATTTGCGGCGCAATCGCTCGGCGGAAAGCTGAATCGGGGTGAGCGGGTTCTTGATCTCATGCGCGATGCGGCGCGCGACGTCGCCCCACGCGGCCGAGCGTTGCGCGCTGATGAGCTCTGATATGTCGTCGAAAGTGACGACGTAACTCCGCGCGCCGTCGATCTCCGCCGACACGATGCGAACGCTGAGGGTCCGGATGCGCCCCTCGCGCTCGACCGTGATCTGTTCGGCGACCTCGGCGAAGGGCGGCGTCGAAGCGGCGTCGAAAAGCTCGCTCGCTTCAGGAAGAACGTCGGTGAAGGATAGCCCGACGAGTCTTTGAGCGTCCTTGCCGAAGAACTCCGCCGCCGACCGGTTGGCGATCGCAAGCCGCCCGCCCGGCGTCACGCCGACGACGCCGGCCGAAACGCCCGACAGCACAGCCTCGGTGAACAGCCGCCGGCGGTCGAACTGCTTGTTCGTCTCGATCAGGTCGTCGCGCTGCGTCTGTAATTGTGCGGTCATGTGGTTCATCGAACGCGCCAGCACGCCGATTTCGCCGTCTTCCCTGTAGACCTCAACGCGCGAGCCGAGATCGCCGGCGGAAACGCGCCCGGCCATCTCGATCAGACGTCCAATCGGCTGAACGAACCGCGTCGCCGCCCACAGCGCCAGCCAGATCGCGGCGAAAAGAATGATGATCGCAAGAATGACATAACCGGCGAGGAAGACCCGCTCGGCGCGCGCGCGGCCGACCTTTGCTTCTTCCCAGTCCGCCTTGACCGCCGTCACCGCCGTCAGGCGGCGCGCCGTCTCCGGCTCCATCGGCTGATAGGCGATGAGATAGCCGCCGCCGTAATCGGGTATCTTGAGAACGACCCGGAAACGTTCATAGCGGCGCTCGTCATTGACGCCGAAGCTGCCGGCGCCCGGCGGCTTTGATTTGAGATCGGCCATCGTCTCCTTCGACGGCAGGCGATAACCGGCGGGGCGAACCTCGACGCGGACAAGCACGCGGCCCTCGCCGTCAAGGACGTAGAGGGCGTCGAGCTGCCGGATCTGGGCTTGCGCCTGCAAATATTCGCGAAAGCCGATCGGCGTACCTTCGAGTCCGAGGCCAAGCTCCTCGTTGCGGCGAATGTCGAACGCGATCTGGTTCAACATCAGCTCCAGTTCGCCCTTCTTGTACTCGATAAGACCGTTGGCGAGATCGCGCGCCGTATTCTGATAACGCTCGACCCGCTCGCCGAAGACGTCGTTGAGACTCGACCGCAAGATCGTGAAGGCGAACACGAACGCGATGATCGCGGGGATGACCGCAAGCGCGGAGAACAGGAGGACGAGCTTGAAATGCGTCGGCGCGCCGGCGATCTGGTTCCGGCGGTTGGTCCACACATGCCACAGACGCGCGCCGACCAGCGTCGCAAACGCCGCGGCGATAACGACATTGCCGACGATAAGTGAAATCAGGAAAGAGCGGTCGGCGCGCTCGACCGCAGGCGAAAGGAGGAACCACGCCGTCGCCAGCGCGACGATCGCAGCGCCGGCAAGCGCGACAGCCGCGACGGTGTTTGACATCGCCCAGTCAGGAAGCAGGTCGCGCGCCCGGCGCAGCGGACCGACGCCGCCCATAGCGGCGCGCGCGCTCAAGTCTTTCGACCTGTCAGGAGCGGCGTTGATGAAACCCTCGCGACCCGATCAGAGCCCCCTGCCGGAACTCCGAGACTGACCCACCCGTCAGCGCGCGATGCCCCCCGGCCGCGCTAACAGCGGGTGATATTGTTACAATTGTTGCCAGAAATCAACAGAAATGTTGCGCGAATGTCGCAGCCCTCAGGCCGCCTCGGCAAATTCGGCCCTCTCGGCGCTTGCGTAGAAGCGTTCGAGCAACGCCAGAACTTCGCACGCGCTGGAGGATCGGCAAATTTGGCTGCGCAGCCCGGTCAATTCCGGATCGGGGTGATCGCCGATTTCGTGGTCTGTATAGGCAGCAAGATGCTTGCGCGCGATGCGTACGCCATGCGCTTCACCATAATGGGCGATCACGTCGCGATAATGCGCCAGCGCCGCATCCCGCCTTGCGCCAGTTGCCGGAACCTGGATTGACGGCGCGCCGGACCGCAGCGCCGCCGCGATGGCGCCGGGAAGCCAAGGCTTTCCGACCGCCGCGCGCCCGATCATGACGCCGTCTGCGCCAGACATTTCCAGCGCGCGCCGCGCATCCCCTAGCGTTTCAATGTCGCCGTTAACGATGACCGGCAGCGAAACCGCGTCCTTCGTCGCGCGCACTGCCGCCCAGTCGGCGGCGCCCTTGTAGAACTGGTTGCGGGTACGGCCATGGACAGTGATGAGTCTGACGCCCGCCGCCTCAGCCCGCTGCGCAAGCGCCGGCGCGTTCAGGCTGTCGCGATCCCACCCGAGCCGCATTTTCAGCGTCACAGGCCTTGTCGTCGCGGCGACCGTCGCCTCGATAAGGCGCGCGGCAAGGTCCGGCTCGCGCATCAGGGCCGAACCGCAAGCCTTGCCCGTCACCTGCCGCGACGGGCAGCCCATGTTGATGTCGATGATGTCGGCGCCCGCCGCCTCGGCGAGGCGCGCCCCGGCGGCCATCCATTCCTCGTCACGCCCAGCAAGCTGGATCGCAAAGGGCCGGATCTTGGGATCGCCCTCGGCGCGGCGCACGACATCGGGCCGCGCACGGACAAGTTCGGCGCTCGCCACCATCTCAGAAACGACAAGCCCGGCCCCGAACCCGGCGCAAGCCCGCCGGAACGGCAAGTCCGAAACGCCCGACATCGGCGCTACCGCGACATTGTTGGCGAGGGCGATGGGGCCGACGGACAGCATGGGCCTTTCGCTAGCCCTGAAAGCGCGCCATGAGAAGCCGTCTTTCATCTGGGTAATCGCCGACCTCATGTCCGCTGTCACCGCCATCATCGTCGCCGCCGGGCGCGGGGTTCGGGCCGGGACCGCCGGACCGAAGCAATATCAGATGCTCGCCGGCGAGACGGTCCTGGCGCGAGCGGCGCGGGCGTTCCTCGATCACGCCGAGGTTACGCAGGTTCGGGTGATCATCCACGCGCAAGACCATGATGTTTATTGGCAATCCATGCGAACGCTCGCAGGGCGCCCGAAGCTGATGGCGCCCGTCACTGGCGGGGCGGAGCGGCAGGACTCCGTGCGGCTTGGTCTTGAGAGCCTTGGGGACGTTCCTCCCGAAATCGTGCTGATTCACGATGCCGCGCGGCCGTTCATCGACGCTGCGACGATCACCCGCGTCATCGCCGCCGCGCGCGAGACGGGCGGCGCGATCGCCGCGCTTCCCGTTTTCGACACGATAAAGAAGGCGGACGGCGCGGCGCGTCCCGCAATCAATACGACAGTCCCGCGCGAAAGGCTCTGGCGCGCGCAGACGCCGCAAGGTTTCCGGTTCGCGCCGATCCTCGCCGCACATCGCGCCGCGATGGGGCGAACGCTGACCGACGACGCCGCGGTCGCCGAATGCGCCGGCCTCAAGGTCAGTCTCGTCGCCGGCTCGCCCGACAACATGAAGATCACGCAGGCGGAAGATTTCGGCATGGCCGAAATCCTCCTTGGACGGAAGAACAGGTCGATGGAATACCGCTCCGGTCACGGCTTCGACGTGCATCAATTCGAGGACGGAAACGCCGTCATCCTCTGCGGCGTCGCCATCCCCCATGCAAAAAAGCTGAAGGGCCATTCCGACGCCGACGCCGGCATGCATGCGCTGACGGACGCCATTCTCGGCGCGATCGGCGCTGGCGATATCGGCGATCATTTCCCCCCGTCGGACAACAGATGGAAAGGCGCGCCCTCGCGCATTTTCCTTGAAAAAGCGCGCGATCTCGTCGCCGCGCGCGGCGGCGTCGTCACCCATTGCGACGTGACGCTGATTTGCGAGGCGCCGAAGATCGGCCCGCACAGAGCCGCGATGCGCCAGGCCCTCGCGGAGATCATCGGCATCGCGCCGGACCGCGTCTCCGTCAAGGCGACGACGACGGAAGAGCTTGGCTTCACGGGGCGGCGCGAGGGCGTCGCGGCGATGGCGACCGCGACCGTGCGCCTGCTCGTCGATGACGCATGAACGAGCTCATCCGCACCAATGACCCGGCGCTCATTTCCTTCGTCGAAGCGCTGCTGAAGGAGGCGGGCTTCCGCTATCTCGTCGCCGACGCGCATATGAGCGCGCTCGACGGTTCGGTCGGCGCTCTGCCCCGGCGCATTCTCGTCGAAAGCGGCAAGGAGACAGAAGCGCGCTGCCTGCTCGCCGACGCCGAACTCGGGCCTGAACTGAGACCGCAAAAGAAATGACGCAGCCGCACAGGATCCGGGATCTCGCCCGGCGCATTGTCGACAAGGCGGGCGCCAAAGGCTTGCTGATCGCCGCGGCGGAAAGCTGCACCGGCGGCATGATCGCCAGCGCCATCACCGACGTCCCTGGCGCCTCCGCCGTGCTGGACCGCGGCTTTGTCACCTATTCGAACGAAGCGAAGATACAGATGCTCGCGATTCCGCCGGCGCTGATCGCCCGACACGGCGCCGTCAGCGGCCCGGTCGCGCGCGCGATGGCGGCGGGTGCGCTTGCGCGGTCCCGCGCGGACATCGCGGTGGCCGTGACGGGCGTCGCCGGCCCTTCCGGCGGCAGCGCGGCAAAGCCGGTCGGCCTTGTCTGGTTTGGCCTTGCGGTAAAGAACGGCGCCGTGCGTGTCGAACGCCGCATGTTCATGGGCGGCGAGCGTACCCTCGTGCGCCTTCGCGCGACGCAGACAGCGCTCCAATTGGTGCTGAACGGGCTGTAGTCGCGCGCGCCGCTTCGCAGGCGCAGCGACGATTGGACATTGCCTGCCCGACCGGCGCCCGTTAACCCTTTGCGCCGGGAGCGGGCCCTCGTCAGTAACCCGGCGTTTTCCAGAAACCAGCAATGCCGGGGGAACTGATGAGAGTTCTGTTGATTGCCGCCCTCGCGCTCGCCGCCAGCGGCTGCGCGCTGTTCCAGAAGGCCGAGACCCGCGCCGCAGCCGCGCCGCCGGCCCTCGCCCCCGCGAGCGACAGCCGGTTGCGCTTCACGCCGGCCTTTGACGCCGGCTCTCCGGTCGCATTGATGCCGTGTCGGGGCGCGGCGGCGCTTGGCGATACCTGCAAGCGGTCGAACGCCAGCCATGAGCGCCGCGGCGAAATGCCGGCCGGCGAGAACACCGAGACATTCAGCGATGCGCTGACCGTTTCCATGACCCAGGAATGAGCGCGGCTCCGCGCCCCGCAGCGTTGGCTGGCGCGCTGATTACAGCCGGTACCGGACCTGGTCGGCCCAGAAGCGCTCAAGGCGCTGAAGAGACTTGTTGGTCTGTTCCATCATCGGCTGATCGACACCACCGACCTGCTCAACCGATCCGAGCTGCCGGTCGAAAAGCTCCGTCAGGCGATCGCGCACGTTAAGGCCAGCCGCGGTCAGCGACACACGCTTTGAACGGCGATCGACGTCAGAGCGCACGTCACGGATATACCCCTTATCGACAAGCTGCTTCAGGTTGTAAGAGACGTTCGAGCCGAGATAATGCCCGCGCGAGCGCAGTTCGCCCGGCGTCAGTTCGGCCTCGCCGATATTGTAGAGAAGCAGCGCCTGAACCGAATTGATGTCGGTCTGGCCAAGGCGCTCAAGCTCATCCTTGATGACGTCGAGAAGCTGGCGATGCAGCCGCTCCACCAGATGCAGCAATTGAAGGTAAGCCGGGCGCAGCCCCTCGCCGACAGCCGATTTCTCAGCCCGCATGCCCCCCGCCATCGCGTTCGCCCGTTCGACCGCCGCCATGAATTCGCCTCGCCAGAACTCGGAAACCGGGCCGACATTAGGCGCAAGTCCCTAAAAGGCGCGTTAAATGCAGCCGATCAATTTGCGCTCAAATTGAAAAGCGCGGCGTAACGGGGCATTACGATTTCGACATGAGCACGGTAAGACGGCGATGACCTCTGTTACTCAAACCTTTCCGGGAACGCGGTTGCGGCGCCTGCGGGCGAGCGCGTGGTCGCGCGACCTCGTCGCGGAGACGCGGCTTTCGCCCGCTGATTTCCTTTGGGCGATCATCCTGCGCGAGGGGAAGGCGCTGCGCGAACCCGTCGCCTCGATGCCGGGGGTCGAGCGGCTCTCCGTCGATGAGGCTGTGAAGGCGGCGAAAGAAGCAAGATCGCTCGGCATTCCGGCGCTTGCGCTATTTCCATACACGTCGAAGGAGCACCGAAGCGCGGACGCCGCTCTCGCCTTTTCTCCGGACAATCTGATGTGCCGCGCGGCGAAGTCGATAAAGGACGCGGTTCCGGACATCGGCCTGATGGCCGACGTCGCACTTGATCCCTATACGGATCATGGCCACGACGGCTTCCTTGAAGAGGGCGAAATCGTCAATGACCGAACGGTCGCGGCGCTGGTGCGCCAGGCCGTAGTCGAAGCTGAGGCCGGTTTCGACATCGTCGCCCCTTCCGACATGATGGACGGGCGCGTCGGCGCGATCCGCAAAGGGCTCGACGCCGAAGGGCTGAGCCGGGTCCAGATCATGTCTTACGCGGCGAAGTACGCCTCCTGCTTTTATGGGCCCTATCGCGACGCGATCGGGTCTTCAGGCGTTTTGAAGGGCGACAAGCGCACCTATCAGATGGACCCGGCGAACGCCGAAGAAGCGCTGCGCGAGGTCGCAATGGACATCGCCGAGGGCGCGGACAGCGTAATGGTGAAGCCCGCCGGCGCTTATCTCGACATCATCCATCGGGTGAAGGCGGCGTTCGCCATGCCGACCTTTGCGTTCCAGGTTTCCGGCGAATACGCGATGATCGAGGCGGCGGCGCAGAACGGCTGGATCGACGGGGACCGCGCCGTTCTTGAAAGCCTTCTCGCCATCCGCCGCGCCGGCGCGGACGGCGTCATCACCTATTTCGCCGCCAGGGCGGCCCGTCTTCTCGGGGCCTGACGCCCGGCTGGCGGGGGCGTGCGCCCTGCGCTAAAGGGGCCGAAATTTTGAGGAAATCCATGCGCGCGCTCGTCAAGGCCAAACGCGAAGAAGGCATCTGGATGGAAGACGTCGCCGCGCCCGAAATCGGGCCGAACGACGTTCTCATCAAGGTGAAGAAGACCGCTATCTGCGGCACGGACGTTCACATCTACAACTGGGATTCCTGGGCGCAAAAGACGATCCCGGTGCCGATGACGGTCGGTCATGAATTCATGGGCGAGATCGTCGAGATCGGGTCTGAGGTGCATCCGGAACATTCGAAGCTGAAGATCGGCGACCGCGTTTCGGTCGAAGGGCATGTCACCTGCGGCTATTGCCGCAATTGCCGCGCGGGCCAGCGCCATCTTTGCCGGAACACGCAAGGGATCGGCGTCAACCGCGCCGGCGCTTTCGCGGAATATATCGCGGCGCCAGCGTTCAATATCTATCGCCTGCCCGATGATATCCCTGACGAGATGGGCGCGATCTTCGATCCATTCGGCAACGCCGTTCACACCGCGCTCGCCTATGATCTCGTCGGCGAGGATGTGCTGATCACCGGCGCCGGCCCGATCGGCATCATGGCCGCCGCCGTCGCGCGCTTCGTCGGCGCGCGCCATGTCGTGATCACCGACGTCAATGAATATCGTCTTGGCCTTGCAAGGACGATGGGCGCCTCGCGCGCGGTCAATGTGTCGAAAGAATCCCTGAAAGACGTTATGGGCGATCTTGGCATGACCGAGGGTTTCGATGTCGGCCTTGAAATGTCCGGCGTTCCCGCCGCCTTCGCCTCGATGCTCGACACGATGAACCATGGCGGAAAGATCGCCATGCTCGGCATCATGCCGAACGGCGCCGGGATCGAGTGGGACAAGGTCATCTTCAAGGGCCTCGACATCAAAGGCATCTATGGCCGCCGGATGTTCGAGACCTGGTACAAGATGGGCGCGCTGTTGCAGGCGGGGCTGAACCTCAACCCCATCCTCACGCACCGCTTCGCCGCCAACGATTACCAGAAGGGCTTCGACGTGATGCGGTCGGGGCAGTCGGGCAAGGTCGTGCTCGATTGGTGAGAGCGCGCGGGCAATGGCGGATGGCCGTCGATTGACCATTCACCATTCGCTATTCACCACTCACCATTCACTTCTTCACCGCCCTTTCAAACGCCGGCCGCGCCGTGATGCGCTCCCACCAGCGCGAGACGTTCGGCGTCATCGCCTCATCGACCTTCAGCGTGCGCGCGAAATAGAGCGCATAACCGACGCAGATGTCGGCCATCGTGAAGCGGTCCGCACAAAGATAATCGCGCCCGTCAAGCCCCGCCTCGACGCTGGTCCAGCGCGCGAGGAACCATTTCCTGTAGTCTTCCGCGACTTGCGCGCTGCGCCGCTCCTCAGGTTCAAGCGCCGTGTAGCGGAAGTGAATCGTCAGCGGGAAGGTCAGTGTCGCGTCGGAACGATACATCCAGTTGAGATAGCGGCCGAAATCGGCTTCGGTGTTCGAAACGGCGAGCGGCGTCGGCCCATATTTCTCGGCGAGGTAGTGACAGATGCCGCTCGATTCCGTCAGCGTCACGCCGCCGTCGACAAGCGCCGGCACGGTGCCGAGCGGGTTAACGTCCTTGTACTGCTTGGCGAACACGCGCGGAGGAAAGGGCAAGGTCTCGAGCTCATACGGCAAGCCCATTTCCTCAAGCGCCCATACGCAGCGAAGCGATCGGGCGCCCTGACAGTGGTAGAGTTTCATTGATTGATCCTCGTTTGAAACGAACGCTGCCATCCCGGGGCGCGCGTCTTCGCGCGAACCCTTGATCCATCTCCCGAAATAGCAACGCGCGCAATGGTCAAGGTCCGGAGCTCGGTCCCGGGTTCTCGCGCTGTCGCGCGGGCCCCGGGATGACGGCGGAAATGCAGATGCGCGCAGTCGTTGACGCGGCTTCGCGCGCGGCTCCATCTTCCGCCTCATGAAACCCTTCTCCTTCGACGCTACCCGCCTGCCTTCGCCGCACCTCAACGCTTCGCACGAGGCCTGGCGCGAAACCGTTCGCGCCTTTGTTGAGAAGGAACTCGTGCCCCATGTGAACGCCTGGGACGAGGAAGGAAAATTCCCGCGCGAGCTGTACCGGCGGGCGGCGGCGGTCGGGCTCCTCGCCCTCGGCTATCCGGAGGAATATGGGGGCGTTCGCGAGGGCGTTGATACGTTCCATTCGCTTGTCGCGTCGGAGGAGCTGGCGCGCGCCGGCTCGGGCGGATTGATCGCGGGCCTGATGACGCACTCAATCGGACTGCCGCCGGTGCTGGCGCTCGGTTCCGACGAATTGAAGGCGCGCATCGCGCCTGATGTCCTCAAGGGCCTGAAACTCATCGCGCTCTGCGTGACGGAGCCTTCGGGCGGGTCCGATGTGGCGAACATCAAGACGCGCGCCGTCAGGAACGGCGATTATTACGTCGTAAACGGAGAAAAAACCTATATCACCACCGGCTATCGCGCCGATTATCTGACCGTCGCGGTGCGCACAGGGGGGCCGGGCGCGGGCGGGCTTTCCTTCCTGCTGATCGAGGCGGACAGCCCCGGCGTCACCCGCGCGAAGCTGCCGAAAATGGGCTGGTGGATGTCCGACACCGCCTCGATCAGCTTTGCCGACGTGCGCGTGCCGGCCGAAAACCTTATCGGCGCGGAAAATTCAGGCTTCGCCGGCATCGTGACGAACTTCAACAATGAGCGCCTCGGCATGGCGGCGCAGGCGATCGCCTTTTCGCGCGTCTGCATCGAGGACGCAGGCGACTGGGCGATGAACCGCGAGACCTTCGGCAAGCCGCTGATCAAGCATCAGGTCATCCGTCACAAGCTCGGCGAAATGGTGCGCCACGTTCATGCGTCCTCCGCCTTTCTCGACCATTGCGCCTGGCGCGTAATGCGCGGGGAAACGCCGATCGCCGAGCTTTCGCTGCTGAAGGTGCAAGCGACCCGCACCATGGAATTTTGCGCGCGCGAGGCGATGCAGATCCTCGGCGGCGCCGGATTCATCCGGGGGCAAAGGATCGAGCGCATCTATCGCGAGGTGCGCGTGATGGCGATCGGCGGCGGATCGGAAGAGATCATGCTCGACCTCGCGGCGCGCCAGATGGGGGCGTGACGCTGGTCACTGAGCGGGAATTGAAATGATCCCAGGATGATCAGACGTACGCTTGCCGTGCGCGCCGACAGGTGTGGAATAGCACGGCCGAAAAAAAACAGCGGCGTTTGAGGCCATTCGTCTCGGACCTGCAGGAGCTGATCATGAAGTCTGCAAGAAACTTGAGTGCGAGAAAATCACGAAAAACACGCCAAGCAACGTCGGTCGGCGCGAGGCCGAAAAGGGAAGCGGCGCTCAAGCTCAAGAGCGCAACGGCGTCTGCATCGGCCCAGGAAGAACTACGCCATCAATACCATGGCAAGGTATTGTGCAAAACGGACAAACGCGGCTTCGCGAGACCGGGTGGCCGATCACCGCTCGAAATCGTGGTGGACGCAAGTGAGGGGTTTATTCCGCTGTGGGAAAAGGATGTCACGCTTCGGTGGCGTTTTCAGGAGCTTGCTCTCGCTCGAATCGAGAATCCGGAGCGGGTGAAGCCCCTTGTCCGCACCTTGCTTGCGAAATCTATTGCGCTTTGGGGCAAGGCGGCGCCGATAAAATTTGCTGAAAGAGACGAGGCTTGGGATTTTGAGATCGTCGTCGAATCGAGAAGCGACTGCGACATTCAAGGCTGCGTTCTCGCAAGCGCATTTTTCCCGGACGGCGGACAACACGAACTGACCATCTATCCGACTATGTTTGAGCAAGAAGAGGCGGAACAGGTGGAAACAATGGCGCACGAACTTGGTCATGTGTTCGGGTTACGGCATTTTTTTGCACAAGTTTCCGAGTCTGCGTGGCCGTCGGAGATATTTGGCGCTCACTCGCCGTTTTCGATCATGAATTACGGCAGCAAGAGTACGATGACAGACCACGATCGCTCTGACCTGGCGCAACTTTATCAGGGGGTTTGGTCGGGTGCGATTAGGCACATTAACGGCACGCCGATAAGGTTGTTCAGGCCCTTCAGCGCGAGCCGCTTTCAAAGCGTCGGTCAGGTCAGGCCAGCGGCACAATGCCCATGCTGCGGCTTCGCCCAGGTTCCGTGAAACCCGGCTGGCACGCGCTGCGGCAGCTGCACACGCGCGATCGGCGGCCCGGAGAAATTCCGAGCGTCGAGCACCCGCGCCTCCGACCGGCCCTCGTCGTCGGTCGTGAAGGTGACGACATAGCCGTCATCTTCCGCCGATGATCCGTCGCGCGCCGCGAAGGCCGGTTCCGAGCCGT
>DNZB01000172.1 GCA_003506635.1 Parvularcula sp. | reverse complement strand
CGTGTTCGCCATGCCGCCGCCGACGACGAGCATGTCGGCCTTGCCGACAAGGTTCAGCAATAGCTCGATCTTGGTTGAGACCTTTGCGCCGCCGACGACTGCGATCAGCGGGCGTTCGGGGTTCTTCAGCGCCGCGGCGAGATAATCGAGTTCCTTCTCCATCGCCCGCCCGGCCGCGGCCGGAAGCACATGCGCGAGGCCCTCGGTCGAGGCGTGTGCGCGATGCGCGGCGGAAAACGCGTCATTGACGAAGAGGTCGCCATTCTCCGCGAGCGCTTTCGTGAAGTCGGGGTCGTTCTTTTCCTCGCCCGGATGAAAGCGGGTGTTTTCAAACACCGCGACATCGCCGCCGATCATCTTCGAGGCGACCTTCTTCGCCGCATCGCCGATGCAATCTTCCGCAAAATCGACCGACCCGCCGAGCAGCTGCTCAAGTTTCTTGGCGACGGGCTTCAAACTCTCCTTCGGATCGGCCTTTCCTTTCGGACGGCCGAAATGCGAGAGCAGGATGACTTTCGCGCCCTTTTTCGACAGCTCCTGGATCGTCGGCAGCGCGCGCTCGATCCGCGTCGCATCGGTCACGACGCCGTCTTTCGTCGGCACGTTGAAATCGACGCGCAAAAGGACGCGCTTGCCGCCGACATCAAGGTCGTCAATCGTCTTGTATGCGGACAAGGAAGTCTCCTAGATGAGCTTGCCCATTTCGAACGCGACGTCAGTCATGCGCGTCGAGAAGCCCCACTCATTGTCATACCAGGTGAGGATGCGGCAGATGCCGCCGTCGACGATCTGCGTCTGCGGCAGCGCGAAGGTCGAGGAATGCGGGTCATGCATGAAATCGGACGAGACGAGCGGCTTGTCGGTGTAGGCGAGAACGCCTTTCATCTTTCCGTCCGCCGCTTCGATGATCGCCTTGTTGATTTCCTCGACCGAGGTCGCGCGTTTCGGCGTGAAGACGAGATCGACGACGGAGACGTTCGGCGTCGGCACGCGGATCGACGAGCCGTCCAGCTTTCCCTTGAGCGCCGGGATGACGAGGCCCAAAGCCTTCGCCGCGCCGGTCGATGTCGGGATCATC
Organism: Parvularcula sp.; assembly: GCA_003506635.1. GTDB lineage: Bacteria > Pseudomonadota > Alphaproteobacteria > Caulobacterales > Parvularculaceae > Amphiplicatus. The sequence continues at coordinate 3,850 of DNZB01000172.1, read as the reverse complement.
GACATCGCCGCGGCGCGCGCGCGATAGAGATCCTTGTGCATCGTGTCGAGCGTCGGCTGATCGCCCGTATAGGAGTGGATCGTCGTCATATAGCCGCGTTCGATGCCGATCGCGTCATGGAGAACCTTGGCGACCGGCGCGAGGCAGTTCGTCGTGCATGAGCCGTTGGAGACGATAATGTCGCTCTTCGTCAGCGTGTCGTGATTGACCTTGAAGACGATCGTCTTGTCGGCGCCGTCGGCCGGCGCGGAGACGAGCACGCGTTTCGCCCCGGCGGCAAGGTGCGCGGAGGCCTTTTCCTTGCTGGTGAAAATGCCGGTGCATTCAAAGACGATGTCGACGCCGAGATCCTTCCACGGCAGCTTCGCCGGATCGCGCTCGGCGAAGACCTTGATCGGGCCGCGGCCGGCGTCGATCGTGTCCGCCGAGGTCTTCACCTTCACCGGGAAACGGCCGTGCACGGAGTCATACTGGAGAAGATGCGCGTTCGTCTCGACCGGCCCCAGATCATTGATGGCGACGACCTCGATCCCCTTGCGATCATTCTCGATCATTGAGCGAAGGGTCAGCCGGCCGATGCGTCCGAACCCGTTAATCGCAACCTTGAGCGCCATCTCTTCTTACTCCCTCTCGATCAGTTGTTTCGCCGCCGCGACGGCGGCTTCCGCCGTAATGCCGAAATGACGGTAAAGATCCGGGGCCGGCGCCGACGCGCCGAAACCCGACATGCCGATAAAGACGTCTTTCCGGCGCAGGAAAAGATCCCAGCCCTGACGAACGCCCGCCTCGATCCCGATGCGCGGCGCCTTGCCGAGCACCGATTTGCGATATTTTTTGTCCTGGCGCCCAAAGCGCGCAAAGGAGGGCGCCGAAACGACGCGCGCCCTGATCTTGTCGCAGGCGAGCGCCTTTTGCGCGGCGAGCGCGATTTCAACCTCCGACCCCGTCGCGATGATCACGACGTGGGGGTCGGGCGCGTCGGCGAGGATATAGGCGCCGCGCGCCGAAAGGTTTTCGGCTTCCTTTTTCAGGCGAACCTGCGGCAGGTTCTGGCGCGTCAGCGACAGGACGCTCGGCGCCTTGTCGCTCTGAAGCGCCAGCGCCCAGCACTCCGCCGCTTCGACGGCGTCGGCGGGACGGAAAACGTCAACGTTCGGGATCGCGCGCAAGGCGGCGAGATGTTCGACCGGCTGGTGCGTCGGCCCGTCTTCGCCGAGCCCGATCGAGTCATGCGTCATCACATAGATGACGCGCAAGCCCATCAGCGCCGAAAGGCGGATCGACGGGCGACAATAATCCGTGAAGACGAGAAACGTCCCGCCATAGGGAATGACGCCGCCATGCAGCGCCATGCCGTTCATCGCGGCGGCCATGCCGTGCTCGCGGATGCCGTAATAGACATAACGCCCGCCGGGATTGGCGGCGGTGAGCGGTTCTAAGCCCTTCGTCTTCGTATTGTTCGAGCCGGTCAGATCGGCCGAGCCGCCGATCGTTTCCGGAATCGCGGCATTGATCGCTTCAAGCGCGAGTTCTGAAGCTTTGCGCGTCGCGATTTTCTGCGGCGCGGCGAGGAGACTGTCGATATGAGCGGCGATCGCGTGAGCGGCGGCGTCCGCGACATCGCCTTTGAGCGCGCGCTCAAAAGCGTCGCGCTGCGGCGATGCGACGAGGCGGCTTGTCCACAAGGTGCGGGCATTGCGGCCGCGCGCGCCGACGGCGCGCCAATTGCCGAGAATATCCGCCGGAACGAAGAACGGCGGATGCGGCCAGTCGAGCGCCTTGCGCGCCGCCGCGGCTTCGTCCGGCCCCAGGGGGCTTCCATGCGTCGCCGAGGTTCCCTGCTTCGTCGGCGCGCCCTTGCCGATGATGGTGCGGCAGGCGATCAGGGTCGGCCGGTCGGCGCCTTGCGCGCCCTTGAGCGCGGCGGCGACGGCGCGACGGTCATGCCCGTCGACGCGCGCGGTCGCCCAGCCCGAAGCTTCAAAGCGCGCGAGCTGGTCGGTCGAATCGGCGAGGGAGACCTTGCCGTCGATCGTGATGCCGTTGTCGTCCCACAGAACGATCAGCTTACGGAGTTTCAGATGCCCGGCGAGCGCGATCGCCTCCTGGCTGACGCCTTCCATCAGGCAGCCGTCGCCGGCGATGACATAGGTCCTGTGATCGACGAGCCCCGCGCCGAAGCGCGCCGACAGATGCGCCTCGGCGATCGCCATGCCGACGGCGTTGCCGAGGCCCTGGCCGAGGGGCCCGGTCGTCGTCTCGATCCCCGCGGCGTGGCCGTATTCCGGGTGGCCGGCGGTTTTCGCGCCGAGCTGGCGGAAATTCCGGATCTCCTCGATCGTCATTCCCGGATAGCCGGTGAGGCAGAGGAGCGAATAGAGCAGCATCGAGCCGTGCCCCGCCGACAGCACGAAACGGTCGCGGTCCGGCCAGTCGGGGTCGCTCGCGTCGAATTTCAGAAACTGCGAAAAAAGCACCGTCGCGGCGTCCGCCATGCCCATCGGCATGCCGGGGTGGCCGGACTTCGCGGCCTCGACCGCGTCCATCGACAACACGCGGATGGCGGTCGCCATCTTGCCGAACGCCGCATCGCCGAGCTCAGCCGGCATCGTTTCGCCCGCCCCCGCCGCCAGATCTTCCGCCATGACATCCTCAAGGACCGGCGCATGGATCGATCGCGGGCGCCGGCGCGCGCCTTGAACCTTGCGCGAATGGCGGGCGTTCTGCCTTGATGAAGTGTAACGGTCAAGGGCGCGCCGCCCGCCCGCCGGGCGCTGGACAAGCCCCGGAATCGCAGGAAACTGCGCCATTATGAAACGCTCTCTTGAAGCTTCGGTCGAGCGCCTCGCCGGCGCGCTCGACACGCTTGAAACGCGCCTTGAAGCGCGCATCGCCGAGCTTGGCGCGAAGTCGGAGGCGATCGACGCGGCGCGCACGCAAGCCCGGGTCGCCAAGACGCAAGCGGCCGCCGCGGCCGAAGACCTCGCCGATGCGATCCGCGACCTCAAATTCCTGATCGCCGAAACAGAAGGACGCTGACGATGGCCGAGGTCGACATTCTGGTGAATGGGCGCGCCTACAAGGTCGCCTGCCAGGACGGGCAGGAAGAACGCCTTCTCCGCCTCGCCGCGCATCTCGACCGCGAGGCGCAAGCGCTCGCGCGCGAACTCGGCCAGATCGGCGAGGCGCGCCTGTTGCTGCTGACCGCGCTGACGGTCGCCGATGAACTTCTTGAGGTGCGCGAAAAACTCAATGAGGCCGAAGCGCGCGCCCTGCCGATGGATCAGGAAACGGTCGGCGGCGCGACTCGCGTCATCGAAGCGGCGGCCAGACGCCTTGAAGCGATGAGCGAGCGGGCGGCGGCGGGTTAAAGCGTTTTGACCTTGAGGCCCGCTTTTGCGATGTTCCTCGCCACCGGTCGATCAAACGTGACGTAAATCCCGCCGCTTCTGGCGCCGTCATACGCGATCATGCCGTCAGCGAAGTCTGCGCCTTTTCCCATGACGCGCAGCCCGAAATCGACCGCTTCGCGATCGACGGAGACATTTGCTCCCTCGATGAGTTGTTGAATTGTCGCCAGAACGTCGGCGGAGCCCCACCTATAAACCTTCATGAGCGCCCAAACTGTTTCGCACAGCGCCGGAGTTGAGATTACGACTTCGGAAGCTTCATCCAGCGCGCGCTGGGCGACGATCGCCTGATCTGCGTCATCTGCGACGATGGCGCGGATCAAGACGTTTGTGTCCGGCGCGATCGTCAACGCTTTCCGGCCCAGCTGTCGGCGATAACCTCGTTCATTTCTTCAATTGAAATGGACCGCTGGCCAGGCCGCTTCAGCTTGCCGAAAACG
>DNZB01000287.1 GCA_003506635.1 Parvularcula sp. | reverse complement strand
GAAGGTGTCCATGGTGTCGGTCTCGCGCCGCGCCGGGCGCCCACAGTCCGGACACGGAACATCGCGCCAGGCGGGCGTCCGGTCCAAGGGATTGCCGGGCGTCTTGAAGGCCTCGGCCGGCACGTCGGGAAGGAGAACGGGAAGGTCCTTTTCCTTCACGGGGACGACGCCGCAGTCCTCGCAATGGACGGCCGGGATCGGGCAGCCCCAATAGCGCTGGCGCGAGACGCCCCAGTCGCGGAGGCGCCAGTTCGTTGTCGCCTTGCCGCCCCCCGTCGCTTCGAGCTTCCGGATGGCTGCATCGATCGCGGCCTCGACGCTCATGCCGTCCATGAAGCCGGAATTGTAGATCGTCCCTTCGTCCGTATACGCTTTGTCGGCGACCGCGAAGGTCGCGGCGTCCTCCCCCGGCGGCAGCACGACGGGCGTGACGGGAAGCCCGTATTTCCGCGCAAAATCAAGGTCGCGCTGGTCATGCGCCGGACAGCCGAAAATCGCGCCCGCGCCATAACCCATGAGGATGAAATTCGCGGCGTAGACGGGGAGTTCCCAGTCGGGATCGAACGGGTGCCGGACGCGCAGGCCGAGATCGACGCCGATTTTCTCGGCCCGCTCGATGTCAGCTTCGGAGGTTCCCGTCTGCGCCGCCTTGGCGACGAAGGCGGCGACTTTCGGGTCATGCGCGGCGACGGCCTGCGTCAGCGGGTGATCGGCCGCCATCGCGATGAAGCTTGCGCCGTAGAGCGTGTCGGGGCGGGTCGTGTAGACCTCAACGGGGTCGCGTCCATGGCCGCCGGTCAGGAAGGCGGGCGCCTTTGCGATCTCCCACCAGATCGTCGCGCCCTTCGACTTGCCGATCCAGTTCCTCTGCATCGTGCGGACATTGTCGGGCCAGCCTGAAAGGCGTCCGTCGTCGAGCGCGGCGAGCAGGTCCTCGGCCTCGTCGGTGATCTTCAGGAACCATTGCGAGAGCTTCTTGCGCTCGACGGCTGCGCCGGAGCGCCAGCCCTTGCCGTCGATCACCTGCTCATTCGCAAGGACGGTCATGTCGACCGGGTCCCAGTTCACGTAAGATTCGCGCCGCTCGACGAAGCCCGCTTTCCAGAAATCGAGGAACAGTTTCTGCTGCCAGCGGTAATAATCAGGCTCGCAGGTCGCGAACTCGCGGTCCCAGTCGATCGAAAGGCCCATCGACTTCAGCTGGCCGCGCATCACCTCGATATTCGCCCGCGTCCATTCGCCGGGATGGGCGCCGGTCGCGGCGGCGGCGTTCTCGGCGGGCAGGCCGAAGGCGTCCCAGCCCATCGGGTGCAGCACGTTGAAGCCCTGCGCCCGTTTGTAACGCGCGACGAGGTCGCCCATCGCGTAGTTCCGGACATGCCCGATATGGATGCGCCCCGAAGGGTAGGGGAACATCTCAAGGACATAGTATTTCGGCTTCGACCGGTCAGCGGCGGTCAGAAACGCCCTCTCGGCGTCCCAGCGCGCGCGCCATTTCGGTTCGACTTCCTTCGGGTTGTAACGGGCCATGATCGGATCTTCGGCGCAACGAGTGGACGGGGAGGCGTAGGCCTAGTCAGTCCCGCCGAAATTCTCAATGCGGCGCGGGGAAGAATGGTCGCGGCGACGGCCTTCATCGTCCGGGTACGGATCGGCGGCCGGTCGGCCAGGCAGGCGGGGCGGCGAAGGGCTGGAATTCGACCCTCCATTGCCTATTGACCGCCAAACAGCCAATCTGCCGCCTGCAACGGAGGGAGATAATCCATGCGCCTTGATCTGACCGTCGCCGTCATCGGCGGCGCCTTGATGCTTGCGGGCTGTACGCCGCCGCCCGAAAAGTCGATCGCCAAGGATTGCGTCCGCCTCAACATGCTGAGCGAGCTCGCGGGCGCCGCCGGCCAGAAGGAGGCCTGCGCCTGCTTCGGCGAAAAGCTCAAATCAGACCTCAGCGAGAGCAATCTTGAGGCGCTCGCAAAGGCGCTGCGGAAGGCCAAGGATGACGGAACGCTTGACGCCGCCGCGCAGGAAGCAGGGCTTGGCGAAATGACGCAGCTGTCGATGGTCGGGGCGGCGAAGAGTTGCGCGGCCGGGTCTTGAGGCTCGCCGGGCTCGCTGCTGCGCTGGCGGCGGCTGGCCCGGCAAGGACGGACCGCCCCGCGCCCGCGCCGCCGCCGCCGCCTGCTTTTGCCGGCGCGGCGCGCGCTGCGGCGCGGCCGGGCGACGTGCTTTTCAAGGCCGAGCCAATGTTCTGGGCGCGCCTTGCCGCGCGATTCAACGCCGACGGCGAGGGCTTCGGCCATGTCGGGATCGTCGCCGCCGGCGACGACGGCGCGCTCATCGTCATTCACGCTGGCGGCGACCCCGCGCGCGCCGACGGCCGTGTGCAGGAAGCGGAACTGACGGCGTTTCTGGCGACGGCGCGCGAGGCCGCGCTCTATCGGCCGCTGGCGGACGAAGCCGGGATCGCGGCGCTGATCGCCTATGCGGCGGCGCGCGCCGCGGCGGACGCGCCGTTCGACCGGCGCTTCTCGCTCGAGACCGCCGATGCGCTGTACTGCACCGAGCTTGTCTGGCGGGCGCTGTCGCTGGCGGTCGGCAAGGATGCGGTTCCGGAAAAGACCATGCGCGCCGGCGCCGCCTACATCGCGCTCGACGACCTTGCGGAAAGCCCTGATCTGGTCCCGGTCTGGCGATCGGCGCCGGACGGCCCCGCCCAGATCGTCGGGCGTGATTAAGGA
>DNZB01000396.1:2623-2787 GCA_003506635.1 Parvularcula sp. | reverse complement strand
GGCCCCTTTCGCAGGCGCAGCTTCCGCGTTGACGCCCTTGGAGCCCGTAGCTATAAGCCCCCCTCCCGCGCGCTTGGCGTGGCGGCGTTCCGGACAATCCTTGGCGCATTCTCGCGCCGCAGATCGAGAGAATTCATGGCGAACACCTCGTCAGCCAAGAAAAT
>DNZB01000396.1:0-2254 GCA_003506635.1 Parvularcula sp. | reverse complement strand
GCGGCGGCTGAAGCGCTTCGCGCGGCGCAGCCAGAACTGCATCGCTCGGTGACGAAAGGCGTCGCGCACAAATCGACCGTCGCGCGCAAGATTTCGCGCCTCGCGGCCCGCGTGAAAAAACTCGGCGCCTGATTTCGCTCGCATCGGAGTTGCTTCTTCGCCCCGCGAACCCTCGGTTCGCGGGGTTTTTCGTGCCGCCCGGCGTGTTACATTTTCTCATCGCGATTGCGCGTCCATGCGCGCAAGAAAGCGCATCGGGAGCGTGACGCAGGGATTGCGCCGCGCGCTAATTTTCCACCGGCGCCGCCGATTGAATCGCTAAGCGTTTGTTTTTCCGCAAGACGCGCAAAGTCAATGACGAGCGTCCCTAAAAATTTGGGTGAAACGCGAATCATCTCCTTTACATCGAGGCGCCGCGAACGCATTATCAAGGCACAGATACACAGGGTACGGACGAATTTTAGAGTTCAAGTATCCGGTTGCGTTCCGTGTAAGAGACGAATAGATGGTTTTCCGCCGCGACGGCGGAAGGTCAGGAAACAAGAACGCCGAACGGCGAATGCGGAAGGGGCGTAGCGATGTCAAAAGTCGATGCTGAAGTCAGGTGTCAGACGTCAGATACGCTTGTTTCGAAAACTTCATTCTCCGCCCGCCGTCTTCCGGCGTATTCTTCGTAAAATTGTCAGGCGTCGCCGCGCGAATTTGAGGCGACGTTATTTCACCGCGGCGGCGGCAGCGACGCCGCCCGGTCTCCTCGGGCGAACATAAATCTTTTCTTGGGGCTACTCCGATGAACGACGAACACGCCGACAGGGCGGCTGCGAAGCTTTTGCGCCTTCAGGACGCCTTGCGCCGCAATTACGGCGAAGCGACTTACAAGACCTGGTTTTCGGATCTGATGATTGATGACGCCTCCGACGACTGCGTCACCTTGTCAACGGCCTCGGCGCTGCGGCGCGAGCGCCTTGATCAGCAGTACAAACATGGGCTGATGACGGCGGTTCGCGAAATCTACGGCGACGCCAGCCGCCTGCTCATCGTGATGCGTCAGGCGTTGCGTGAAAATTCCGCGCGCGTCGCCGCGCTCGCGCCCGCAGCAAGACCGCGGGGAGTCATCAAGGGCGATTTCGAAACGCCCCTGCGGAATACCGCAAGGCAGACCTTCGCGCCGCCGAATTTGCAGGAGCTCGCGACGCCCCTCGATGCGCGCCAGACCTTCGAAAGTTTCGCCGTCGATGCTTCGAACGCTGTTGCGGCGGCGGCGGTCCGCCAGATTTTCGACGAGGCCGCGCCGCGCGAGCTTTTGTACATTTACGGCCAGCAGGGCGTCGGGAAATCGCATCTGCTTCAGAGCGCCGGAAACGAATGGCTGCGCCGTCATCCGGGCAGTCGCTGTCTCTATCTCACCCATAACAATGTGCAGACCGGCTGCGTGCAGGCGCTGATGTCGAGCACGACCATGACGCTTCAACGCGATATCCTTTCCAACGATCTCGTCATGATGGACGACATCCATCTTCTCGCGGGCAAACAGAAAACGATGCGCGAAGTCGTCAATCTGATGACCGCGATCACAAGCTCGGGCCGCCAATTGATCGTTGCGGGCGAGCTTGCGCCGGGCGCGCTCGAGAAGGCGCAAATTCTCGGGCTCCTTGCGGACCGTCTCGCCGGCGGCCTTGCGGTCGGCATCGCGCCGAGCGATGAAACGCTGCGCCGCGCCGTCCTCATCAAGACGCGAGACGGTTCGGATCTGCGCTGCACGATCACGGACGAGGCGATCGACCTTGTCGCGCGGCTTTTCTCCTCGTCGATGCGCGAATGCATCGGCGCCTACAAGCAGCTTGCGCTCGTTTATCGCGACCAGCCGGTCGTGATCGGGCCTGCTGAAGCGCTGAAGGCGCTGAAGTCGCGGCTCGGCGCTCGCAAGCGCTCGGCGACGCTTGAAGAAGCGCTCGCCGCCGCCGCCGCCGCGTTCGGGTTGACGATCGAGGAGATCAAGGGCCGCACCCAGCCCCAGCGCATCGCGCGGGGGCGCCATGCCTTCGTCTATGTCGCGCGCACCTCGATGTCGGAAAGCTATCCGCGCATCGGGAGCGTGCTCGGTCGCGACCATACCACGGCCATGAGCTCCATGCAGCGGGCTGAGGCGCTGATCTCCAGAGACAAGGCATTCGCCGCCGGGGTCGACGCGATCCGCATCGAAATCGGGGCCGAACCGCCGGTTGAAAAGCTGCTCGCGGCGAAGCGCTGAAGG
>DNZB01000191.1:5999-6842 GCA_003506635.1 Parvularcula sp. | reverse complement strand
GCGGTCAGAGCCGCGCATCCGGGCGCGAGCCCAAACGCGTCGCATGCCGCGCGGGCGGGCGTCATGTTTGAAACGGGCGCCAATCCATGATCCTGACGGCGGCCATCGCTGCGCTTCTTGCTGAGGCCGCGACGGCGCCGCCGCTCTCCGTCCGGGCGCCCGGCGTCGCTAATGAAGCGCGCGCGCGCATGAACTGGATGCTGAACTGCCAGGGCTGCCACCAGGCGGACGCGAAGGGCTCTGCTGCGGCGCGAACGCCCGCGATGGCGGGAGAGGTTGCGCGCTTCCTCGGCGTCGAAGGCGGGCGCGAATATCTGACGCGGGTGCCGGGCGTCGCCAACGCCGGCCTATCCGATGATCAGCTGGCGGAGCTTTTGAACTGGACGCTGGCGACCTTCGACGCCGCTCACCTGCCGGAGTCCTTCACGCCTTTTTCAGCGGCGGAACTGGCCGCCGGGCGCAAGGCGCCGCTGGTCAGCGACGCGGCGCGGATGCGCGGCGATCTGGTGAAGAAATTCGACCCGCCGGCCCATGGGCGCAGCGGCGAATAAGAGGGCGGCTTTGGCGCGTAACCGGAGGGGCTGAAATGAAGATGACTGGTAACGGATTGAAACTGGCGCTGTTGAGCGCGACGGCGGCGGCGGCGGCGATTCCCGTCACTAGCGCGCAGGCGCAGGTCTTCGACGACGAGATCGTCGTGACCGCGCAAAAGCGCGAGGAAAACGCCCAGGATGTCGGAATTTCGATCACCGCTTTGTCCGGCGAGCAATTGCGCACGCTCGGCTACACCAACGCGCAAGAAGTGACCGCGCTGGCGGCGGGCGTCGCCACTTTGCAGCCGAA
>DNZB01000191.1:0-5591 GCA_003506635.1 Parvularcula sp. | reverse complement strand
GAGCGTGTCGAAATCTTGCGCGGTCCGCAAGGAACGCTGTTCGGCCGCAACGCGACGGGGGGCCTTGTGCATTATCTTTCGGTGAAGCCGACGACCGAGGCGTTCACCGGCTATGGCAGCGTATCTTACGGCAATTTCGACCGCTTCAAGGCGCAAGGCGCGGTCAACGTGCCGCTCAGCGACACCTTGTCGGCGCGATTGTCGATGGCGACCAATCAGGGCGACGGCTACGCTTTCAACCGGCTGGCGCCGGACCGCGATCTCAACAACGCGAACGAAACGGCGGGCCGGCTTCAGCTGCGGTACCAGCCGACGGAAAATTTCGACCTGCTCTTGAACGCGCGGTTCGGCGACCAGAACATCCGCACCGGATTTTTCGAATTCGCCTCGGCGATCTTCCCGGGCGGCGATCTGACGCCGGGCGTGCCCAATCCCGATCTCGGCGGGTATGTCGACCTCGACGGCGACCCGTTCGCCGGCGACTTCGACTTCACCGGCCATAATGAGACGCAGACCGAAGGCTACACCGGTCGCTTCGACTGGGATCTCGGCGGCTTCACATTGACGAGCATCAGCGATTATCAGTCGGTCGAGCGCGACTATATCGAGGATTCCGACGCCTCGCCGGCGAATTTCTTCAACTTCTTTCTGACGACGGACGCCGAGCAGTTCTCGCAGGAAGTGCGCCTTGCGGGCGCCTTCGACAAGGTCAACTGGGTGCTCGGCTTCTATTTTCTCGACATCGACATCAACGATTCGAACGGCGCCAAGGCGACCGGCCTTTTCGAGGCGCTGTTCGGGCCGGCTGACGTAGTCGGTTTCAATGGCGTCAGGAACCCTTATACGCTCGATACGCAGTCATGGTCCTTGTTCGGACAGTTCGACTATGCGCTCACCAGTCAGCTCACCTTGACAGGCGGCGTGCGCTATATCGATGAGAGCAAGGACTTCGTCTATGACGATTTCACGTCGCTGTTTCCGGAGGACCTCTCCGGCGGCCTTGACCGGCGCATCATCGACCTTGATCCGCCGGCGTCGTTCGCCGGTTCGCGCAGCGACACCAATTTCGCCGCCCGCGCCCAGTTGAACTGGAAGCCCGCAGACGGCGTCCTCGCCTATGCAAGCTGGAATCGCGGCGTGAAATCCGGCGGCTTCAACGCGCCGCTGCTGCCGACGCCGATCTTCTTGACGCCGGAATTCATGACCTATGACCCGGAAAAGCTCGACGCCTATGAGGTCGGCGTAAAGCTTGATCTCGGCCGCGCGCGCATCAACGCTTCGGGCTATTATTACGATTACAAGAACTGCCAGGCGTTCTCGATCCTCGGGCTCGATACGTTCACCCTCAACGCTGACTGCGAAAACAAGGGCTTTGAGGTCGAGGTCGAGGGCGCGGCCTTCGACGGTCTCGATTATCATTTCGGCGTCGGCTTCACGGACGCGGAAGTGACCGACATTCCCGGCGTGACGATCGATGCGGTGACGCCCGTCGGCACGCTGGCCGCGATCATTCCCGGCGGCGCGCAGCGCCCGGTGCAGACTCCGAAATGGAACCTCAACGGCCTTGTCCGCTACGAGGTTCCGGTGAACACGCTTGGATCGCTCGCCTTCCAGGTCGATGGAACCTACCGGTCCGAGCATTTCTTCGCGCTGACGAATTTCAACGCCTCGCGCGAGAACGGCTATTTTGTCGGCAACGCCTCGGTCAGCTGGATCGCGCCAAACGAGCATTTCAGCCTGCGCGGGTTCGTGCAGAACATGACCCAGTCGGAATATCTCGTGCAGACATTCGACCTGTCCGGCAGCTTGTCGAACGGCGGGCTGTTCGGCCTCGCTGAGCAGTATTTCGGACGGCCGCGCTTTTACGGCGTCAGTTTCGACGTGACGTTCTAGAGCGTGAGGCGGCGCGCGCAGGCTGTCTCTCGCCGCCCGCGGGCAGGCCGCAAAAGCGCCATGGCGCAAGGAGGACTGTGATGACCGACTTTCCGATGCTGATCGGCGGCAAGCTCGTTCCGGGCGACCACAAGCTCAATGTCGTCAATCCGGCGACGGAGGAGATTTTCGCGGTCGTCGCGCGCGCTTCGGTTGATCAGGCGGGCGAAGCGATCGCGGCCGCGAAAGGGGCGTTTCCGGCCTGGTCGAAAACGCCGATCGAAAAGCGCCAGGCGGTCGTCGTCGAGATCGCGGACGCAATTCGCGACCACGCCGCTGAACTCGCGCGCATTCTGACGTCCGAGCAGGGAAAGCCCCTGCCGGAAGCGCAAGGCGAGGTCGCCTGGGCGGAAGGTTATCTCCGCCATTACGCAACGCTGGGTCTTGAAACAAAAGTGGTGCAGGATGACGCTTCGGCGCGCGTTGAGGTGCGCCGCTATCCGCTCGGCGTCGTCGTCGGCATCGTAGCCTGGAATTTTCCGCTGGTTCTCGCTGCATGGAAGATCGGCCCGGCGCTCGTCGCCGGCAACACCATCGTTCTGAAGCCGGCGCCGACGACGCCGGCGACGACCTTGCGTCTCGGCGCGCTGATCAGGGACATCGTTCCGGCCGGCGTCGTCAACATCATCGCCGATGAGAACGATCTTGGCTCCTTCCTCACCAGCCACAAGGACGTCGCCAAGGTCTCCTTCACCGGCTCGGTCGAGACCGGCCGCAAGATCATGAAGAGCGGCGCGGACAGCCTGAAACGCCTGACGCTCGAGCTTGGCGGCAATGACGCCATGATCGTTCTTGACGACGTGAAGATCGCCGATGTCGCGCCGAAGATCTTCGACGCTGCGATGCTGAATTGCGGCCAGGTCTGCCTCGCGGCCAAGCGCATATTCGTGCAGGGAAAAATCTATGACGAAATGGCGGCGGCGCTTGCGGCGATCGCCAGGGATGCGGTCGTCGACGACGGCATGAAGCAGGGCGCGCGACTTGGGCCGCTGCAAAACCGCATGCAGTTTGAAAAGGTCAAAGGCCTGATCGACAGCGCGCGGAAGGAAGGCGCGCAAGTCGCTGGCGGCGAAACGATGGAACGTCCGGGCTATTTCCTGCGGCCCGCGGTCGTGACGAACGTCAAGGAAGGCTCGCGCATCGTCGATGAAGAGCAGTTTGGGCCGGTCATTCCGCTCATCCGTTTCGAGAGCGACGCCGAAGCCGTCGATCGCGCCAACGCGACGGCGTTCGGTCTTGGCGGCTCCGTCTGGTCGTCGGACTTCAATCGCGCGCGGGCGATCGCTGAGCAGATCGACGCCGGCACGGTGTGGATCAATCAGCATATCACCATCGGCCCGCATATTCCGATGGCGGGCTCGAAGCAGTCGGGTCTCGGCGTCGAGCAAGGTCTCGAAGGCCTCGCTGAATATACGCAGCTGCGCGTCCTCAACATGGCGAAAGCCTGAGGCGCGATGACGGACGCCAGCGCCTATCGCGCCGCCGCCGCGGCGTTCAGGCCGCAGCGCGCGGCGCGCTTCAATTTCGTCCGTGATGTCATACATCCGGCGGCGGACAAGCGGCCCCGCGCGCCCGCGCTTTACTGGACGTCGGCGCAAGGCGAAACGGACGTTGCGGGCTTTGCCGACCTTAAGGCGCGCGCAGGCCGGGCCGCGGCTTGCCTCGCCTCGGCGGGCGTCGGGCGCGGCGACATCATTCTTCTGATTCTCTCGCGTGAAAAGCCGTGGTGGGACTTCATCCTCGGCGCCTTGCAGATCGGCGCGATCGTTTCGCCCGGAACGACGCAGCTGATGCGCAAGGACCTCGCCTATCGCCTCGAGGCGACGAACGCCCGCGCGATCGTGACCAACGCCGTGATCGCCGGGCGCTTTGACGAAGCCGCCGCCGACCTCGGCTGGCGCGGCGCCCGCATCATCGCTGAGGGCGCGCGCGAGGGCTGGACCGCCTATGACCGCTTCGAAGGCGAGCCGCGGTTTGACTGCGCCGATACGGCGTCCACGGACGAAGCGCTTCTCTATTTCACCTCCGGCACGACCGGCAGCCCGAAAATGACCGCGCATGGCGCGGGTTATCCGCTCGGCCATGAGACGACCGGGCGCTTCTGGCTTCGCGCGGAGGAGGGCGATCTCGTCTGGAACATTTCCGACACCGGCTGGGCGAAGGGCGCATGGTCCTCGCTGTTCGCGCCGTGGCTTTGCGGCGCGGGAGTGTTCGCGTTGCACGCCGATGCGATTGATCCCGCGCGCGTTCTCGACTGGCTGCGGCGCTATCCGGTGACGACGCTCTGCGCGCCGCCGACCGCCTATCGCATGCTGGTGAAGCAGCCGCTCGACAATTTGCGCTTCAATGCGCTGAAGCATTGCGTCAGCGCAGGCGAGCCGCTCAATCCGGAAGTTATCGACATCTGGAAGTCAAAGACCGGCTTCCAGATTTGCGAAGGGTACGGACAAACGGAAACGACGATCCTTTGCGGCGTTTTCGACGGCATGCCGGCGAAGGCGGGGTCGATGGGCCTGCCGGCGCCCGGCGTCGATCTCGACGTCATCGACGAGGCTGGCGTGCGGCTGCCCCCTGATATCGAAGGCGACGTCGCCCTGAAGGTCGAGCCGGAGCGGCCGGCCGGATTGTTCCTCGGCTATCGCGACGATAAAGAGCGCACGGCGGCGACGCGGCGCGGGAGCTGGTACCTGACGGGCGACCGTGCGACGCGCGATGCGGACGGCTATTTCTGGTTCGTCGGGCGCGGCGACGACGTCATCATTTCGGCCGGCTACCGCATCGGTCCTTTTGAAGTCGAAAGCGCGCTTATCGAGCATCCGGCCGTTGCGGAATCCGCCGTCGTCGCAAGCCCGGATGAAACGCGCGGCGAAGTCGTCAAGGCGTTCATCGTCCTGTCCAAAGGCTATGAGGCGAGCGAGGCGCTTGCAGCCGAACTGCAATCGCATGTGAAGCGCGTAACCGCCCCTTACAAATATCCCCGCAAGATTGAATTCGTGGCTGGCCTTCCCAAGACCATCAGCGGCAAGATCATCCGCAAGGACCTGCGCGCCAGGGAATGGACCCGCGAATCCTGACCGTGCATTGTGCGGCGCGCCGCGATTGGCGATAAGGGCCGGCGAGCGGAACGCGGCGGCGGCGATGAACGAAGTGGACGAACTGGCGGCGCTTGCGCATATCGCGCGCGCAGAGCGCGAGGCGGCGCTAGTTCCCGGGATTGAGGGCGCGACGACCGCGCCGGCCGAAGCGGCGGCGGTCATCGGCGCAGGCGCGATGGGCGCCGGGATCGCAACCTGCTTCGCGGCGGCCGGAATCCCCGTGACGCTGGTCGATATCGCGCCGGAAAACGTCGAACGCGGCCTCGTTGCGGCGCGCGCCAATCTCGACGGCGCCGTCGCCAGAGGGAAAATGAAGGCGGAAGACCGCGCGCGCGCGACGGCGCTGCTTTCGGGCGCGGCTGACTATGCAAAAATAGAAGGCGTGGATATTATCGTTGAGGCGGTCTTCGAAAACCTCGGCCTCAAACGAAGGATTTTCGCCGATCTTGATCGCGCCGTGAAGACGTCTGCGATCCTCGCCACCAACACTTCCTATCTCGACGTCGACGCGATCGCGGCGGCGACGGCGCGGCCGGAAAAGGTCCTCGGCCTTCACTTCTTCAA
>DNZB01000347.1:2588-3884 GCA_003506635.1 Parvularcula sp. | reverse complement strand
CTCCCTCCGGCGCTGGCGCTTCCTGCAATCAGCGCCCGGCTTTGCGCGCCATAATGACACGCAAGCGGATCAACAAGCATCTCCTCAGCAAGGATGCCGCCGCCTGTGATAAATCGCACAGCGCCGGCGTCGAAATACGGCGCCGCCTTGAACTGGCGCGATCCATGCTACAAAAGCGTCGCGACGCAAACGGCGACAATCCGCCGCCGCGCGGTCATGGGGTGAGACATGCGGGTAGTCCTGCTTGCGGGCGGCCTCGGCTCGAGGCTGGCGGAAGAAACAGTCCGCATTCCAAAACCCATGGTTGAGGTCGGGCAGCGCCCGATCATGCTGCATGTGATGGATATCTACAGCCGCTGGGGCTTTACCGATTTCATCATCGCCGCCGGCTACAAGTCGATGCTCATCAAGCAGTTTTTCCGCGACATTTATCTGATGAACACCGACTTCACCGTCTCTCTCCGGGACGGCGCGATGGAATATGCCCGAACTGAAACGAAGGACTGGCGGGTCAGCGTCGTTGATACGGGCGAAAAGACCATGACAGGCGGGCGCCTGCTTCGCCTCAAGGAATGGCTGAAGGGCGAGCCGTTCATGGTCACCTATTCAGACGGCGTCGGAAATATCGACATTCCAAAGGTCCTCGACTTTCACAAATCGCACGGAAAGCTCGCGACCGTTACCGCCGTGCAGCCGCAGGCGCGATTCGGCAGCCTCAAGATTGAAGGCGACAAGGTGGTCGAGTTCGCCGAGAAAGCGCAAAAGAACGAAGCCTGGATCAATGGCGGATTTTTTGTCTTTGAACCCGGCGTGCTCGATTACATCCCCGGCGACGCCGAGCCGCTCGAAATGGCGCCCTTAACGAACATCGCCGCCGACGGCGAACTTCGCGCGTTCAAGCATCACGGCTTCTGGCATCCGATGGATACGGTCAGAGATCGCGATCACCTCAACGCCTTGTGGGATTCGGGCGCGCCGCCCTGGCGCCAGTTCGAACGCCCCGGCGCCCCCCGCAAATGACCGGAAACCCATGAAGATCGCCATCGTCGGAACCGGATATGTGGGACTGGTGACGGGCGCGGGGCTTGCCGCGCTCGGCCATCATGTCACTTGCATCGACAAGGACGCAACGCGCGTCGCGAAAATCGCGGCGGGACTTGCGCCGTTTTTCGAGCCTGGCCTCGATGAGATCGTCGCTGACGGCGCGGCCAAGGGAACACTCGCATCCTCAACCGACGTCGCCGGCCCCGTGACGGCCGCGGATGTCGTCCTGATCGCCGTCGGCACGCCGGATCA
>DNZB01000347.1:0-2264 GCA_003506635.1 Parvularcula sp. | reverse complement strand
TTGCGCGACAAGGCCGCCTATACTGTCGTCGCTGTAAAAAGCACCGTCATTCCCGGCACCACGGACGGCGTCGTGCTGCATGCGCTTGAGCGCGCATCGGGCAAGAAGGCCGGCCCCGATTTCGGGCTGTGCATGAACCCAGAATTCTTACGCGAGGGTTCGGCGGTCGAGGACTTCACCAAACCCGATCGCATCGTAATCGGCGCCATCGACCCGCGCGCGGCCGAGGTGTTCGGCCGCATCTACGCAAAATTCGATTGCCCGAAGCCCGTCATATCCTTGCGCAACGCAGAATTCTGTAAATACGCGTCGAACGCGCTTCTCGCGACGTTGATCTCATTCTCCAATGAGATGGCGGCGCTGTGCGAAGCGACGCCCGGCGCCGATGTCGAAGTCGCGCTTGACTGCGTGCATCTTGACCGGCGCTTGTCGCCTGTCATCGACGGGCAGCGCGTCAAGCCGGGCATTCTCTCATACATCCGGCCGTCGAGCGGCTATGGCGGCAGCTGTTTCCCGAAAGATGTCGCGGCGCTGCGCGCCTTCGCGCGCGATCGCGGCGTCGATGCTGAGCTTCTCAACGCCGTTTCCGCCGTCAATGACCGCCGGACAGCCGCCGTTCTTGATCTCGCCGAAGCGCGCATCGGCGCCTTCAAGGGAAAGCGCGTCGGCGTCCTTGGTCTTACCTTCAAATCGGGCACCGACGATCTTCGCCACTCGCCGGCGGTGACCTTGACGGAGCAGATCATTGACCGCGGCGGCCACGTCACGGTCTATGATCCGATCGCGACGGAGATCGCCCGCAACGCCTTCGGCGACAAGGTTCGCTACGCCGCGGGCGCGCTCGACGCCGTCAATGGCGCTGACGTGACGGTCATTGGAACGGCGTGGCCCGAATGGTCGGCCCTGAACTGGGCGGCGGTGAAGTCCGCGATGCGCGGCAATTTCGTCTTCGATGCGCGCAACTCGCTGCGGGCGCTGTCGCTCGACCCCGGCCTTGTGCGCATTCAAATCGGCGCGGGGGCGTAATGGCGGCGCCCCAATATTCAAGCATCGTCGCCGACGACGTTGCGCGCCTGACGCGCGACCTTGAAGACGTGCTGCCGCGTTTTGACGGCGCGACGGTTCTGATCACCGGCGCCAGCGGCTTCCTGATGAGCTATATCGTCGAGACCCTGCTCGGCTGGAACCGCAGCGGCGCAGCCAGGCCCTGCCGGATCATCGCGCTCGACAATTTCAAGACGGGCCTGCCCGAACGCCTCGCCCATTATGAGGGCGCCAGCGACCTTCAATTCCTGAAGCACGACATCGTCGAGCCGCTGACGATCGCCGAGCCAGTCCACTATATCGTGCACGGCGCCAGCATCGCTTCGCCGATGGTCTATCGCCAATTCCCGATCGAGACGATCGACGCCAATGTCGGCGGCACGCGCCACATGCTCGACCTCGCCCGCAACAAGCAGGTGCGCGGCGTCATCGTCATGAGCACGAGCGAAATTTACGGCGACCCTTTCCCGGAATTCATTCCGACTCCGGAGGATTATCGCGGCAATGTCTCCTGCACCGGACCGCGCGCCTGCTACGACGAAGGCAAACGCATGGCGGAAACGCTGGCGATGACGTGGTTCCGTCTCTTTGATACGCCGATCAAGATGATCCGCCCCTTCAACGTCTATGGGCCTGGCCTTCGCCTCAACGACCAGCGCGTCCTTCCCGATTTCGTCAGCTGCGTGCTCGCCGGCAAGCCGATCGAACTTTTGAGCGACGGCAAGCCGACACGCTCCTTTTGCTATATCACCGATGCGACGGCGCTGATGATCCGCATGCTCGCATCCAATGTCGCCGGAGAGCCGCTCAATGTCGGCAATGATGAGGTCGAAATCTCGATGCTCGACCTAGCTCGCACTGTTTCGCGCATCGGCGCCAGGGCGCTTGGCCGGGCGCCGTTCGACGTCAAGCACGCCGTCAGCGACGACAAGGACTATCTCGTCGACAACCCGCAGCGGCGCTGCCCCAGCCTCGCCAAGGCGCGCGCGCTGTTTCCGGGTTGGGCGCCGAAGGTCGGCATCGAAGAAGGCATTGACCGGTATATTCGGCACGCGATCGAGCGGGGCCGGTGAAATCGTAACGGCATCTGAGGAGAGAGAAATGCGGGTTCCCTATGCGTTGAGCGTCAGCGGCGAAGAAGAAATCGACGCCGTCGTCAAAGTCCTTCGCACGTCGACCCTTCCGGGCGCGAACGTCAAGGAGTTCGAAGGCAAGATCGC
>DNZB01000230.1:4963-5139 GCA_003506635.1 Parvularcula sp. | reverse complement strand
ATGTCGCCGACGATCTCCTCGACGAGGTCTTCGATGGTCAAGAGGCCGTCGGTGCCGCCGAACTCGTCGATGACGAGCGCCATGTGCACGCGGCTCGCCTGCATCTTGAGCAGGAGATCGGTGATGCGCATCGACGGCGGCGCGTAAAGAATGTCGCGCCGGATCTGCTTCAGCAC
>DNZB01000230.1:0-4606 GCA_003506635.1 Parvularcula sp. | reverse complement strand
CCGCGATAGACGGGAAGGCGCGAATGGCCGGCGTCGGCGAACGCCTTGATGAGGTTGGGGAGGCTGGTGTCGAAATCAACCGCGACGATGTCGGCGCGCGGCGCCATCACGTCGCAGACGCGCTTTTCGTCGAAGGCGATGACGCGCTCGATCATTTCGCGGCGCGCGCGCGGCAGGCGCATCGCCGCCGCGCGCTGGCCGTCATCGAGACCGTCGGCGAATTCGTCCTCGGCCGCCGGCCTGGTGAACAGGCCCTTCAATCGCTGGAAGAAGCCGCCCGGCGCGCTGTCTTCCGGCGCGGACGGCTTTTGAGCCTCGCTCATTCAGGGGCGCTCTGCATGGGGATCGCCGACGCCGAGCCGCGCGAGGATGCGCGTTTCAAGGCTCTCCATACGTTCGGCGTCGTCGTCGTTCTGATGGTCATGACCGGCAAGGTGGAGAAGGCCGTGGATGATAAGGTGCGCGGCGTGATCGCGAAAGCGGGGGCCTTCATCGCCCGCTTCCGCCGCGCAAGTCTCGTAAGCCATCGCGATATCGCCGGGCGCGCCCGGAAAAGCGAGCACATTGGTCGGCTTGTCCTTGCCGCGATAACGCGCGTTGAGCGCCCTTAGCGCCGCGTCATCGGCGAGGAGGAGCGCCGCGCCGGGCGCGACCTCCGGCTCCAGCGCCGCCGCCGCGGCGAAGCAGCGCGCGGCGAAGTCTTGCGGATCGCCGAGCGCGCGCGCCCAGCGCGGGTCCTCGACGACGGCGTCGATGACGGGGCCGGCGCCGCTACTGTCGCTTTCCTGCATCCCGCGCGTCATAAGCGTCGATGATGCGCCCGACAAGCGGATGGCGGACGACGTCGGCGGCGGTGAAGGTCGAGATTTTGACGCCCTCGACCCCGGCGAGCAGCGTCACCGCGTCGGCGAGGCCGGAAATCTCGCCGCGCGGCAGGTCGCTTTGCGACGGATCGCCGGTCAGCACCATGCGCGCGCCCTCGCCAAGGCGCGTCAGGAACATTTTTGTCTGCGCGACCGTCGCGTTCTGCGCTTCATCAAGGATGACGGCGGCGCGCGCCAGCGTGCGCCCCCGCATGAATCCGAGGGGCGCTATCTCGAATTCGCCCCCGGCGATGCGCCGTTCAATATAGTCCGCATGCAGCATATCATGGAGCGCGTCGTAAAGCGGACGGAGATAGGGATCGACCTTCTCCTTCATGTCGCCCGGAAGAAAACCGATGCGCTCGCCCGCCTCGAGCGCCGGGCGCGAAAGTATGATCCGCTCGACCGCGCCCGATTGATAAAGCCCGACCGCATGCGCGACGGCGAGATAGGTCTTGCCGGTGCCGGCGGGGCCGACGCCGAAATTGAGGTCGGCGGACGCGAGCGCGTCGAGATAACGCCGCTGCGCCGGCGTGCGCGGGGAGACGAGGCGCTTGGGCGTCTTGATCGCCGGGCCATGCGTCTCGCCGCCGCTTACTTCGCCGTCGGAATATTTCGTCGCGGCGCGCACATCTTCGACCGTCACGGGCTGACCCGCCGCGAGACGCTGATAGAGCCGCTTCAAGACCGCCGCCGCGGCCGCACGCTGCGGCGCGGGTCCGGAAATATTGAGGACGTTGCCGCGCGGATCGATGCGGACGCCGAAGGCGCGCTCGACGATCAGGAGATGCGCGTCATGTTCGCCGGCAAGGCTTGCGACATGGCGATTGTCGTCGAAGGACAGCTGTTCGAAAAGCTGATCGGCGGGGGCGTCCTGCTGTTCAGCCACGCCGTGCGTCCGCTTGCCGATGATCCGTCCCCGCCTCTCCGGCCAGTTCGCCCGCCAGCGCGTTCGGCGTCACCGCCGTGACCCGGACGGGCGCGACCCTTCCGATCAGCGATGCTGGCGCCGAGGCGTGAAGGCTTTGCAAATAAGGCGTCCGGCCGATCAGTTGCCCGGGCTGGCGGCCGGGCTTTTCAAACAGCACCGGCAGCGCCCGGCCGAGGAGCCCTTCGCAAAAGCGGTCGCGCTGCGCCGTCAGCAAGGATTGCAGCGCGGCGAGGCGGCGGTCCTTTTCGTCTTCGGGGACTTGCCCCGGCATTGCGGCGGCGGGCGTGCCCGGCCGGCGCGAATATTTGAAGGAGAACGCCGAAGCGTAACCGGCCGCCCGCACCAGCGCCAATGTCGCTTCGAAATCCTCGATCGTTTCGCCGGGAAAACCGACGATGAAGTCGCCGGAGAGCGCGATATCGGGTCGCGCGGCGCGCACTTTTTCAACGATGCGGAGATAATCCGCCGCGGTATGGCCGCGGTTCATGGCGGCAAGGACCCGGTCCGAGCCCGACTGCACGGGAAGGTGGAGATAGGGCATCAGCCTCGGCTCTTCTCCGAGGGCGGCGATGAGGTCATCGTCCATGTCGCGCGGGTGCGAGGTCGTAAAGCGGATGCGTTCCAGCCCTTCAATCGCCGCCAGCGACCGGCAGAGCGCGCCAAGCCCCGCCGCGCCGTCGCGCCAAGCGTTCACATTCTGGCCAAGGAGCGTCACTTCAGCGACGCCTTGCGCGGCGAGCGCGCGCGCTTCGGCGAGGATCGCCGCGCTCTTGCGCGAGACTTCCGCGCCGCGCGTATAGGGAACGACGCAGAACGTGCAGAACTTGTCGCAGCCTTCCTGCACGGTGACATAGGCCGAAACGCCGGGCGCTTCGCGCGGGCGCGAAAGAACGTCGAATTTCTCCTCGACCGCGAAATCGGTGTCGAGCGCCTCGCCCTTGCCGCGCGCCGCTTTCGCGATCAGCTCCGGCAGGCGGTGCCAGGCTTGCGGACCGACGACGATATCGACGACCGGCGCGCGGGAAACGATCTCCGCCCCTTCGGCCTGCGCGACGCAGCCGGCGACGGCGATCGTCATGGCGCCGCCGCGCGCCGCTTTCGTCTCCTTCAGCCGGCCGAGGTCGGAATAGAGCTTTTCCGCCGCCTTCTCGCGGATGTGGCAGGTGTTGAGGATGACGAGGTCAGCCTCGGCCGGCGTCTCGACCGGGCGATAGCCGATCGACGCGAGAAGGCCGGCCATGCGCTCGCCGTCATAGACGTTCATCTGGCAGCCATAGGTCTTGATGAAGAGGCCGCGACCCGCGCGCGCGCCTTGCGCCGCGCTCGTTCCCTCACTCGTCTCCACCGCCGTCAGCGCGCCGCCTGTCACGTCAAACCGCCAGTTTCATCCGTGTCGTTAAACTGTTTCGATCGCAAAAACGGGCGCATCTATGCGACGCCATGGGGGCCGAAGCAAGGCGCAAGGGGCGCCGGAATCGCGGCCATGTGACCGGCCCCCTCATTGATCGCGCGCGGATAAGCGCGCATTTTACGCGGTGAGAAACAGGCGTGGTTCGATAGCCGTTGTGAAGACGTTGTTCGCCGCCAGCTGCGGCTTGATCATGATCGCCGGAACCGCCGCCGCCGGACCGCTGCAAGCAGCAGCGGCGACGAAGCCCGCGGTGCGGCCGGTCGTCATCGAGATGTTCCTGTCGCAAGCCTGCAAGTCGAGCCCGCCGGCGGCCGTGACGCTGCGCGATCTCGCCGGCCGGCGCGACGTGGTCGCGCTCGCCTATCACGTTCCATACTGGGACGAGCTGCCCTCGCACAAAAGCGGCGCGTGGGCCGATCCCTTCGCGCGCGAGGCGTTCGCGGAACGGCAAAAGCGTTATAACAAGCGCATCCGCCGGACCGACATGGTCTACACCCCGCAAGCGGTGATCGACGGCGTTTTTGACGCCACCGGCTCGAAGCGCGACATGCTCGACGCCCGCATCACCGAGGCGCAGGTCCTCGACGAACACGCCCGCCCCGCGCCGCCGCTTCTGAAGGTCGCGCGCGGCGACAAGATCCGCGTGCAGATCGACGGCGTCGGCGCGCCTTATGACGCCTTCGCCGTCACCTTCCGTCCGCAGGCGCTGACCGAAGTCGAAAGCGGCGACAACGCCGGCGCGGTCTTCGACGAAATCAACGTGGTCACCGCCGTCGCGACGCTGACGCAAGGCGCCGAGGGCGCGCAGTCGCTCGCCTTCGAAGCGCCGCCGGCGGGCGAGGATTGCGCGGTTCTGGTGCAAGAGCGCGGGCAGGGGCGCATCGTCGCCGCGCGTTATTGTTCGCCGCGGTGAATCAACAGGCCCTCGCCCGGGACGGCGAAGCCGGTCCAGGGCCCGTCTCCTGAATCACCGGCGCGCGCTATGGCGAATCCAGGGAGATGGTTTCCGGGTTCCGCGCACGGGCGCGGCCCCGGAATGACGGCTGCTCGTAGCAGTAAAACATACGCGCCCTACGCCGCCGCGCCGGCCGCCGCGACGCTTCTCACATAGGTTTCGCGTTCGGCCTTGCGCTCGGCGTCGAGCTCGCGGGCGCGGCGTTCATCTTCGGCGACGAGCGCTGAATAGTCCGTTTCCGCAAAGCCGATGACGCCCATGTCGGCGTAGGCTTTCTGGATCTTGCCGGACCACAGGCCGATGTCCTTGACGATCGGCACGATGCGCTGGAACAGCATCGAGCGGTAGATGCGCATCGCTTCTGATTCATTGTTGCTGCGGATGCATTCCTCGACCGGCAGGCCGAGAACCTCGAAGGTCTCGCGCTGCTCGAAACGGTCGCGCAT
>DNZB01000289.1 GCA_003506635.1 Parvularcula sp. | reverse complement strand
ACGTGCGCCCCGATCCCGCCGACCTGAAATGTAGCGCCGTCGTCGAACAGCGCATCGAACTGGCTGCCGTCGCGGCGGAATTCCGGTTCAGCGTTGAATATCTCGCCGAAGGTCTTCTGCACCAAGGTGATGTTGGCGCCGACGCCGGTCTTTCCGCCGAGCCTGGCTTTGAGATAGGGCGCGGCGGAGAGGTGATCGGCGTGCGCGTGCGTTTCGAGTATCCAGTCGACGTTTAGCCCTTCGCGTTTCACATAGTCGATGATCGCATCGGCCCCGGGGGTCGAAGTGCGCCCTGACGCCTGGTCAAAATCAAGGACCGAATCGATGATCGCCGCACGCTTCGTCGCCGGGTCGTGGACGACGTGGCTAGCGGTGAAGGTCGGTTCGTCGAAAAACGTCGCGACAGCAGGTTTGGCGGTCATCGGGCACTCCTCTTTTTCCGGGTTTCGGGGCCGAACGCGACGCACAGCGCGTCTATCATGCGCGCCGCCCGCGCGTCGCTCAACCGGTAATAGACGGATTTCGACTGGCGTCGCGCCTTGACGATCCCTTCGCGCCGCAGTCGCGCGAGGTCGCGCGACAAGGTGGGCTGCGGAGCGCCGGTCGCCGCTTCAAGCGCGCCGACGGACCGTTCGCCCTTCATCAGCTCGCACACGGCGAGGAGGCGGACGGGGTGCGACAGCGATTTCAAGAGGAGCGCGACCTCTTCGGCGCGGCGTTGCAAGGCGGAAAGGGAGGCGGGGCGGGGCATCGCATCACTTGTCAAAAACGATATTTGATATATATAAGATTTGTAAAGGATCGCAAGGAGGGTTTCGTCATGGACGTTGCGGCGTTTTCGCCTGTCCCGGCCGCGATCGGCGGCGCGATGATCGGCCTCGCCGCCGTGCTCTTCATGGCGCTCAACGGCCGCATCGCCGGTGTTTCCGGCGTGGTCGCCGGCGTTCTTGCCCCGCTGCGCGGGGAAGGTCGGGGCGATCTCGCCTGGCGCGGCGCCTTTGTCGCGGGGCTGTTCCTGGCGCCGCTCGCGGCGAGCCTTGTGAGGGGCGAGATAGTGAGGGTGTCGGCGCCGCATCCCTGGTGGATGATGGCGATCGGCGGGCTTCTTGTCGGTTACGGCGCGCGGCTCGGCTCGGGCTGCACGAGCGGTCACGGTATTTGCGGGCTCGCGCGGCTGTCAAAGCGGTCCGTCGCGGCGACCGCGACCTTTATGACAGCGGGGATCGTCGCTGTTTTCATTCTTCATCGCTGGATGGGATTTTGACATGCGCATTCTTTCCGCCCTCGCCGTCGGGCTTCTGTTTGGTCTTGGCCTGACGATTTCCGGCATGATCGATCCGGCGAAGATCATCTCGTTCCTCGACATCGCCGGCGCCTGGGATCCAAGCCTTCTTGTCGTGATGGCCTCGGCGCTTGCGGTATCATTCCTCGGCTATCGCATCGTGCTTGCGCGCGGCAGGCCGGCGTTTGAGCCGGCGTTCCAGTTGCCGTCGAAGACCGTCATCGACCGGCCGCTTATCATCGGGTCGGCGCTTTTTGGCGCGGGCTGGGGGCTCGCCGGCCTTTGTCCCGGTCCGGCTATCTCCGCCGCCGCGCTGGGGGAGCCGGCGATTTACGCCTTTATCGCGGCGATGCTGGCGGGAATGGCGCTCAACGACTTCCTCCCGGCGCGCCGCGCGGCTTGAGGTCGCCGCGCGCGCGGGACATAAGAACCCGCGATCGAAAGAGCGGCAGGCGGCTTCATGTACGAGAACAGCGTCATCGGAAAACCGGGCGCGTACGGCAATTTCAGCGCGCAGCTTGACCAGTCGATCCGCGCCGCGGCGGACTGGCTCCGCCTGCGGCAAAAGCCCGAAGGCTATTGGGTCGGCCGTCTTGAATCGAACGCCTGCATGGAGGCGCAGTGGATCTTGTGCCTCTGGTACCTGGGGCTTGAGGACCATCATCTGCGCCCGCGTCTGGCCGCGAGCCTTCGAAGCTCGCAGCGCAAGGACGGCAGCTGGGAAATCTATCACGACGCGCCGGCCGGCGACATCAACACGACCGTTGAAGCTTACGCGGCGCTGCGCTCCTGCGGCGTTCCGGCGAACGATCCGCAGCTTGTCGCGGCGCGCGACTGGATTCTCGCAAAAGGGGGCCTGAAGAACATTCGCGTTTTTACGCGCTATTGGCTCGCGCTGATCGGCGAATGGCCGTGGGAAAAGACGCCGAACCTGCCGCCGGAGGTCATCCACTTCCCGCGATGGTTCATCTTCTCGATCTATAATTTTGCGCAATGGGCGCGCGCGACCTTGATGCCGATCGCGGTTCTGTCGGCGCGCCGGCCGTCGCGGCGCCTGCCGGAGGCGAACCGGCTCGACGATCTTTTCCCAGGCGGGCGCGAGGCTTTTGACTACGAACTTCCCGGCAAGCCGGGCGCGGATTTCTGGGACGGATTTTTCCGCGCGGCCGACAAGGCGTTGCATGGACTGCAATCTTTCGGCGCCGGAAGCGGCCTGTCATTCGGCCGCAACGGGTCGATCAAGCGCGCGCTCGAATGGATCATCGAACATCAAGACGCCGACGGCGTCTGGGGCGGCATTCAGCCGCCGTGGATTTATTCCGTCATGGCGATTT
>DNZB01000256.1 GCA_003506635.1 Parvularcula sp. | reverse complement strand
GAGCCGCGCGCGCCTTCGGCGATCAGCACATATTTCCCGCAAAGCTCCATGCCGGGCTGGTAATGGTCGGTCTTCGCGCCGTCCTTGCCGATTCCGACCTCGCCGACGACGACGCCGCGCAGCGCCCCGTCCGCGCGCCAAAGCGGCTTTGACGCCGCCATGCCGGGATAAATCTCGACGCCGAGGCTTTCAGCCTCCTTCGCCAGCCAACGGCAGACATTCCCCATCGAGACGATGTAATTGCCGTGGTTCTTGACCATCGGCGGCATCGCGAAGACGGGAAGCGGCACGGAGCCGGAGGGGCCGAAAATCTTGAAGCTTTCCGAGACGACGGGCGTGTCGACCGGCGCGCCCTCGCGCGTGCGCCAGTCGGGCATCAGCGCGTCAAGGCCCGCCGGATCAAGGACCGCGCCAGAAAGGATATGCGCGCCGACCTCCGAGCCCTTTTCGACGACGACGACGCTAAGGTCCGCCCCTTCCGCGGCCGCGCGCTGTTTGAGCCTGATCGCCGCCGATAGACCCGCCGGACCCGCCCCGACGATCACGACGTCGAATTCCATGCTTTCGCGTTCTTCGGCGTCGAAGGCCATGGGCGCTCCTTTGGGCGTCTTGCTAGCAGCGAGGTGGTGACGACAGGGTTTGCCTTTTGGCGCAATTTACCCGCAAAGGCCAATGAGCGGGCGCCGCACCCCGGACGGCGCCGGAGAGGCGCGATCTTGACCCCGGTTTTCTTCATTTTCGTCTGCGCCGGCGCGACCGCCGGCCTCCTTTGGGCGGAACGCATCGACAGCGCGCGCTGGCGCGCCGTCTTCAAGCCGCTCGCCTCGCTCGCCTTTGTGCTGGCGGGGGTGAGCGCGGGCGCCCTTCAAACGCCGATGGGGACCGCAATCCTTGCCGGGCTCGTACTGTCCGCCATCGGCGATGGCCTTCTCATCCCGCGCCAGGATCGGCTGTTCCTCGCCGGCATGGCGGCCTTTGGCCTTGCGCATCTTGCCTATTCTTCAGGCTTTTTGTTCGGCGCTGTGCGCTTCGGCTATGAGGCGGCGATCGCCGGCGGGCTGACGCTCGGCGCCGGGCTCTTTTTCCTGCGCCCCTTGCGCGGCGCGATGGGCGCGATGGCCGCGCCGGTCGCCCTTTATATGCTGGTCATCTCGGCGATGGTGACGCTGGCGGTCGGACATTTCATGGCGGCGGGAACGGACGCGGCCTTGCGCCTTGCAATCGGCGCCGGGGCTTTCGCCGCGTCAGACCTTGCGGTGGCGCGCGATCAATTCGGCAAGCGCGACTATTTCAACCGGGCGTGGGGCTTGCCGCTCTATTTCGGCGCGCAGTGCCTGATTGCGACTGCGGTCTGACCGGCGTTTGACAGAGCCGCGCTTCTGTGGCGCTGTTTTTCCGATGATCGCCGGAACCGCCAACGCCGCCGCTGCGCTTTTGCGCTGGTACGCTGAGTCCGGCGTCGATGAGGCGGTCGGGACGGCGCCCCATGATTTCTTCATGGTCGCGCACGGGCAAGCGGCTGTGCGGCGTCCGGCCCCGCGCGCCGTCCCGGCGCCCATCGCGCCCGCGCCGCAGGTCAGCGCCGACGAGGCCGTCGCCGCCGCGCGTGCGCTCGCGGGGGCCTGCGCGAGGGTCGAAGATCTGGCGGCGGCCGTCGCCGCCTTTGACGGCTGCCCGCTGAAAGCGGGGGCGCGCACCACCGTTTTCGCCGACGGCGTTTTCGGCGCCTCCCTTCTTGTCATCGGCGAGGCGCCGGGCAAGGACGAAGACCAGGCCGGCAAGCCGTTTGTCGGGCGCGCCGGCCAGCTGCTTGACCGCATGCTCGCCGCGATCGGGCGGAGCCGGCGCGAGAACACGCTGATCAGCAACGTCATTTTCTGGCGCCCGCCCGGCAATCGCACGCCGGCGCAAGCCGAAATCGAGGTCTGCAAGCCCTTCGTCGAACGGCTGATCGAACTGACGGCGCCGAAGGCCGTCATGCTGGCCGGCGGCGTGCCGACGCAGGCGCTTCTAGGCCTTGGCGGCATCATGCGGGCGCGCGGCGCCTGGCGCGAGATCGAACTCGCCTCCGGCGCGAGAGTCCCGGCGCTTCCGGTCTTTCATCCGGCCTTTTTATTGCGTCAGCCGGCGCACAAGCGGCTTGCCTGGCGCGATCTGCAATCGCTTGCCGCCAGGTTAACGACAGATTAACGCTGCCCCCTTAAGCTGGCGGCTCATCGCGAAAGGGTTTGCCGACCGATGCGCCTGATCGTTCTCGCCGTCGCCCTCTTTGCGCTCGCTTTTCCCGCCGCCGCCGAAGACGCCGCGCCGCGCGTCCTGTCGCCCGATGACGCCGCGCTTTACGCTGAAATCCTTGAATTGCAGGCGGACGGGCGCTGGCGCGAGGCGGATGCGGTGATCGCGCGCGTCAGCGACCCCGTCCTCATGGGCTATGTGAAGATGGAGCGGCTGCTTCATCCGACCGCCTATCGCGCCCGATATGAAGAGCTGCGCGAATGGATGGCCTATTACGCCGATCATCCGGAGGCGGATAAAATCTATTCGCTCGCCCTGAAGCGCCGCCCGAAAGCGGCGAGCCCGCCGCTCGCGCCCGTCCGCCGCAAATGGCGGAGCGAGCTTTCGCCGCCGCTGCACCCCGACCTTGAGCGCGACTACGCGCGGACGAGCCGCCCGCGCCTGACCCAGATCGAAGGGCGCGTCCGCCATCTCGCGGGCAAGGAGCAGGCGAGCCTCGCCCTCAAGGAGATCGACGGGCATTTGAAACGCGGCGTCATCACCGAACGCCAGTATGACCGCATGCGGTCCTGGATTGCGGCGAGCCTTTATTATCAGGGCTATCAGGCGCGGGCGCGCGACCTCGCCGACGCGGTCGCCGGCCGCAGCGGCGACAGCGCGGTCCTCGCCTACTGGATCTCCGGCCTCATCCATTATCGCGAAAACGACATTTCCGCTGCGCATGAGCGCTTCATGGCGATGGCGCGCGTCAAGGAGCAGGACGACGCGCTGCGCGCCGCCGCCGGGTTCTGGGCTGCGCGCTCCGCGCTGGCGGCCGGAAGGCCGGAGCAGGTCGCCGAAGGGCTTGAGATCGCGGCCGCCTATCCGCTGACGTTTTACGGCCAGCTTGCGCTTGCGCAGCTCGGGCGCCGCTACGATTTCAACTGGGAGACCCCGCCCGTCGGCCCGGAGGCTTTCGCGAGGCTGACCGCGGCGGAGCCTGCGATCCGCCGCGCTGTCGCGCTGGTCGAGGCGGGGCGCGTCAACGAAGGCGATCTTGAATTCCGCTGGATCAACGGCCGCATCGATGATCGTCACGCGGCAGACCTCCTTGCGCTTGAACATGCGCTGGGGCTTCCTGCCGCGCAGCTTGACCTCGCCCTCAGTTTCGGCGGACGCGCGTTCGAGGCGGGCCTCTTCCCGCTTCCCGCCTATGAGCCCGAAAACGGTTTCACCGCTGACCCTGCGCTCCTTTATGCGCTGATGCGCCAGGAATCGAAGTTCAAGATCGAGGCGACGAGCCGTGTCGGCGCGCGCGGCCTCCTCCAGCTGATGCCGCGCACGGCGAGCTACATGGCGAAAGACAAATCGCTTCAGCGCGGCAAGGGCCGCGACAAGCTTTATGACCCGGCGGTCAATCTCGCGATCGGCCAGGACTATGTGAACCACCTTATTGAAACGGCGGCGGACGGCGACCTTTTCGACATGGCGGTCGCTTATAACGGCGGGCCGGGGAATTTGCGCCGCTGGAAGCGCGAAGTGCCGATCGAGGACCCGCTCCTCTTCATCGAGAGCATTCCAAACCCCGAAAGCCGCGACTTCGTTGAAAAGGTGCTGACGAATTACTGGATCTACCGCCAGCGCCTCGGCCTTGCGCCGACAAGCCGCGACCGCGTCGCGGCCGGCGAAGTGCCGCTCTATGATGCGCTCGATGAAATCAGCGCAGCGACGGCCGGCGGGAAATAGGCGGCGGCGTTCTTCGTCCCGCGAAAAAGGCGGGCGGAAAACTCATCGGCCTGTCGCCGCCTGGATCAACGCCCTCGCCTCGGCGGAGTTCCAGTCCGCCTCGCCGAGCAGCCGGCCGATCTCGCGCCCCTCAGCGTCATAAAGGATCGACAGCGGCAATTGCACCGAACCGCCCGTCGCGATGATGAGCGACAATTTCGGATCGGCGGCGAGCGCAAGGTTTTGAACGCCGAGCTTTTGAAGGAACGCCGCCGCGGCCTCCGGCCCTTTAGGGTCGGCGGCGACGGCGAGCACCGTGAATGTCTCCCCGCCCATGTCGCCTTGCAAGGCGTCGAGCGAGGGCAGCTCCCTCACGCAAGGCGCGCACCAGGTCGCCCAGAAATTGACGAGAACCGTCCGCCCACGGAAGGCTGCAAGGCTCGTCTCGGCGCCGTCATGGAGAAAAGTCTCCGCCGGGGCTTCCCTCGCGCTCGCCGCGAAGACGAATTTCTCCATCGCGCCCGCCGCGAGGCGCACGTCATGAAGGACCGGCGCTGCGGGACGCGCCGCGGCCGCCGCCGGGCGCCCGCTTAACGCGGCGGCGAGGATGACGTAGAGGAGACCCGCCCCGCCCAGCGCCAGAAGCGCGATCAGCCACAGGCGGGGATTGAACAGCGCGCGCAAGGACCCTCTCCGGAAGGAACAGACCCGACATGTCGTCAGACAAACCCGGAGATAAAGGACAGGGCGAAAAAAGCCAGATGTGGGGCGGGCGGTTCGAGCGCGGCCCGGCAGCGGTGATGGAGGCGATCAACGCCTCGATCGACGTCGACAAGCGGCTCTGGCGCGAGGATATCGACGGCTCAAAGGCGCACGCCGCCATGCTGGCGGCGGCGGGGATCATCAGCGCCGCCGACCACCGCGCCATTGACGAGGGGCTTGGGCGGATCGCCGGCGAAATCGCCGCCGGCGCCTTTCCCTTCTCCGCGCAGCTTGAAGACATTCACATGAATATCGAGGCGCGCCTTAAAGACCTCATCGGCGCGCCGGCCTTGCGCCTTCACACCGCGCGGTCGCGCAACGATCAGGTCGCGGTCGACTTCCGCCTGTGGTGCCGGAAGGCCGCGGATGAGGCGGCGGCGGCGATCGACGCCTTGCAGCGCGCGCTTCTTGCGCAGGCCGAACGTCATGCGGACTGGGTGATGCCCGGCTATACCCACCTTCAAATCGCGCAGCCGGTGACGCTTGGCCATCATCTTCTCGCTTATGTCGAAATGCTCGAGCGCGATTGCACGCGCTTCATCGACGCTTCGGCGCGCATGAACGAATGCCCCCTCGGCGCTGCGGCGCTTGCGGGCACGCCCTATCCGATCGACCGCGACATGACGGCGGAGGCGCTCGGCTTTGCGCGCCCGACGGCGAATTCGCTCGACAGCGTCTCGGCGCGTGACTTCGCGCTGGAGCTGATCGCGGCGGCGGCGATTTGCGCCAGCCATCTGTCCCGCCTCGCCGAGGAGATCGTCCTGTGGACCTCGCCGCATTTCGGCTTCGCGAGGCTGACGGACGCCTTCTCGACCGGCTCTTCCATCATGCCGCAAAAGCGCAACCCGGACGCGGCCGAGCTTTGCCGCGCCAAGGTCGGGCGCATCGCCGGGTCGTTCCAGTCGCTGCTGATGGTCATGAAGGGGCTTCCCCTCGCCTACTCGAAGGACATGCAGGAAGACAAAGCCGCGACGTTTCAGGCGGTCGACGATCTTGCGCTCGCGCTTGCGGCGATGACCGGCATGGCCGGCGATCTTCAATTCGACCGGGGCGCGATGCGCGCCGCCGCGATGCGCGGGTTTTCAACGGCGACCGATCTCGCCGATTATTTCGTCATGACGCTGGGGCTGCCCTTTCGCGAGGCCCATCATGCGACGGGGAGGATTGTCGCGCTGGCCGAAAAAAAGGGCGTGCGCCTTGACGAGCTTCCCCTCGCCGACTTCCAGAGCGTCGAGCCGCGGACGGGCGAGGACGTGTTCCAGCGCCTCACCGTTGACGCTTCGGTCGCGGCGCGCGCATCCTATGGCGGCACGGCGCCCGCCAAGGTCATTGCGCAGATCGCGCGCTGGAAGGAGATCCTGCCTTGAGACTTCTGATGGCGATGCTCGCCGCGACCCTGTTTCTTGCGGCCTGCGGCAAGAAGGCCCCCTTGCGCGCCCCGTCCGATCCTCCGCCTGCGGATGATGGCGCGGCGTAGGCCGCCCGCGAGGGCGCAGCGCCGCGCTGGCTGCCATTCCCGAACGGCCGGTTGCGAATTCCGGTTCCGGCTTTCACCTGGCGGCGCGTTCCGCTCGAAACCTGCTTCGCACTTTTCGCAACGGCTGCTCATCACGCTTCCTCCATGGCTTCGCCCGGCAAACGCCTCTTGAAATCGCCCGCCGCCGGCGCCGCAGTCAGCGCGGGCGTCGGCGCTTATATCCGCCTCGTCGCCGCGACCTCGCGGCGCGATTTCATCGGGCGCGAGCACGCCGACGGGCTGCTCCGGTCCGACAAGGGCTTCATCCTCGCCTTCTGGCATGCGCGGCTGTTGATGGGGCCGGTCATCCGGCGCGAGACGGACCGCCCGGTCGCCATGTTGATTTCCGCCCATCGCGACGGGGCGATGATCGCCGCCGCCGTCAAAGGCTTCGGCATCGGGATGATCCGCGGTTCCGCCGCCGATCCGAAGAAGCCGGAAAAAGACAAATCCGGAGCCGCCGCGGTCGCCGCGATGGCCGGGGCGCTGAAAGCGGGCGTCATCGTCGGCATGACGCCCGACGGGCCGCGCGGCCCCGCCGAAATCGCCAAACC
>DNZB01000255.1:7176-8225 GCA_003506635.1 Parvularcula sp. | reverse complement strand
AGACGGCTCATGCGCGACATGGTGAGGGCCGAGTGCGTGATGATGAGGAAGCGCGTCGCGGTCTCTTTCGCCATCTCTTCGAGGAGGCGGCAGAACCTCTCGGTATTGGCGTCGTCAAGCGGCGCGTCGACTTCGTCAAGGACGCAGACCGGCGCGGGGTTCGCCATGAAGACCGCGAAGATGAGCGCGGTCGCGGTCAGCGCCTGTTCCCCGCCCGACATCAGCGACATTGAAGCGAGCTTCTTGCCCGGCGGCGAGGCGTAGATTTCAAGACCGGCTTCGAGGACGTCTTCGGAGTCGATGAGGCGAAGCTCCGCCTGACCGCCGTTAAAGAGGCGCGTGAAGAGCCGCGAGAAATTCGCGTTCACGGTCTCGAAGGCGGCGTTGAGGCGCTCGCGCGCTTCGCGGTTGAGGCTGCCGATCGCGGCGCGCAACTTCCTGATGGCGCCGTCGCAATCCTCGCGCTCCTTCGTCAGCTCCTCAAGGCGCGCGGAGACTTCCTGCATCTCTTCGTCAGCGCGGAGATTGACGCCGCCGAGATTTTCGCGCTCGCGCTTGTAGCGGTCGAGGCGGGCGTCGATGTCGGCGCGCGTCGGCAATTCGGCGCCGTCCTTGAACTCCGCGATGGCGGGCAGGTCTTCGGGCGCGGCGTTGCAGCTTTCCTGCGCCAGCAGGGCGGCTTCCTCGACGCGCGCGATCGCGGCTTCGGACTGCGCTTCCAGCCGGGCCCGCGCCTCACGCGCTTCGGCGCTGGCGGCGTCTGCGGCCTTCGCGGCGCGATCGGTCTCGGCGGCGTGCGCGACCGCGAGCGCGAGCGCGTCGCCCGCCTCGCGCCGGCGGCCTTCGGCGGCGCCGATCTGGTCGAGCAGCGCGACGCGCTTTTCCTCGATCTCTCCGGGCAAGCCGG
The DNA here is from genome assembly GCA_003506635.1 of Parvularcula sp. Classification (GTDB taxonomy): domain Bacteria; phylum Pseudomonadota; class Alphaproteobacteria; order Caulobacterales; family Parvularculaceae; genus Amphiplicatus. The sequence goes on along the minus strand of DNZB01000255.1, from coordinate 7,318 downwards.
TCGCGGTCTCAAGCGCCGAGACCGTCGCCGCAAGCCGCGCGGCGATTTCGTCCGTCCGGTTGGCGGCGGTTTCCCCGCGCGTCGCCCAGACGCTTTTTTCGCGCGCGATTTCGTCGATCCGCTGCGCGCGCATCTGCGCCTC
>DNZB01000255.1:672-6913 GCA_003506635.1 Parvularcula sp. | reverse complement strand
CGCGTCAGGTCGTTATGCGCGGCGCGCGCTTCGGTCGCCTCCGAGCGCGCGCGCGAGGCGGCGTCACGCGCAAAGGCGAGCGCTTCGGCGATGACATTGGGATCAGGAAGCGCGGCGCGTTCGCTCTGCGCCGCTGAAAGCTCGGACTGGTAATCAGCCTTTTCGGTTTGCGCGAGCGCCAGCGCATCCGCGATCGAGGCGAGGCGCGTCGTCGCGCGCTCGTTTTCACGCTGCAAATCGGACAGGCGCGCGCGCGCGGCGTCGAATGCGCGGCGCGCTTCAGTGAACAGGCCGCGCGCGTCGCGCTCGACGCCTTGCGCGCGCGTCAGGCACTCTTGCGCGGCGCGATGGGCCTCAATCGCCTGGAGGGCGCGCTCTTCAGCGACCGACAGGTCCTTTTCAAGTTTCGTGAGCCGGTTCTGCTGTTCAAGCCGGATCGCCGCCGTGGTCTTGGCTTCGGCGCGCGACACGAAGCCGTCCCAGCGCCAAAGATCGCCCGCGCGCGTGACAAGCCTTTGCCCGGGCGCCAATGACAAGGCGAGGCGCGCGCCGTCGCCGGCGTCGACGACGCCGATCATCGACAGCCGCAAGGCGAGGGCATCGGGCGCCGACACGAAATGCGACAAGGGCTCGACCCCGGCGGGCAGCGCCGGCGCACCGGCGCCGTCGGCGCGGCCGCCCCAATAGGCGGGCGCCGCGCCGTCAAGCGCCGCGAAGAGATCGTCGCCAAGCGCGGCCGCGAGCGCGTTTTCAAATCCCGGCTCGACGCTGACCGACTGGATCAGCGGCGCCCAGTCGCCATCGGCTTGCGACGACAACACGCGCTTTAGCGCATCGCGCTCGGCGCGCAGCTCCGACAGCGACTGTTCGGCTTTCTGGCGCGGCGCTTTCAGCGCCTGTTCGTTCGCTTCGGCGCTGGCGCGTTCTTCCTCGGCGCGGTGATGGGCCGCCTCGGCGGCGCGCGCGGCGTCTTCGGCGGCGCTGAAGCGCTGCGTCGCCGTTTCCAGCGCGGCGGCCTGTTCGGGCGTCGGCGCAATGCGCGCCTTTTCATCCGACAGCTGAGCGATCTGTCCGGCCGCCCTGGCGAGACGCCGCTCCGCCATGTCGATCGCCGCGGCGATGGCGCGGCGGCGGGCGTCCACCTCCGCTGATTCCTTGCTGCGCTCGTCGAAGGCGGCCTCCGTCGCGCGCACGGTTTCCGACGCGGCGTCAAAGCGCGTCCTGGCCGCATCAATGCGCTCTCGCTCGGCCGCTTCACGCTCTGAAAGGCCGGCCGCCTCGCGTGATAGCGTATCGACCGCGTCCTCAGCGTCGCGCTGCAATGATCTTTCGCGCTCAAGGTCGTGGCCGAGGCGCTCTGATTCCTGCGTCAGGCGGCGGATTTCCGTCTCCGCCCGCGCCGCCTCGTCGTCGAGATTTTCGCGCGCGACATTGAGGCGGTGCAGCGCGGCGGCCGCGGCGGCCTCGTCAAGGCGCAAGGGATCGAGCGCGGCGTGCGCCTCGGCTTGCGCGGTTGAGGCGTTGGCGCTCGCCCGCGCGGTTTCCTCGATCAGCGCGGCGACTTCCTTCAGGTGCTCGCCGGCGGCGTCTCGCGCTTCGACGGCTTCCTTCCAGCGCAAGAACGCGCTCGCGGCCTCGGCGCGGCGGATGTCGCCGGAGAGGTTGCGATAGCGCGTCGCCTGCCGCGCCTGGCGGGCGAGCGCGCCTTTTTGCGTTTCGAGTTCGCCGATCACCTGATCGAGGCGCTCAAGATTTTGTTCCGCGGCGCGCAGGCGCAATTCAGCCTCGTGCCGGCGCGAGTGCAGGCCGGTGATGCCCGCCGCTTCTTCAAGGAGGCGCCGGCGGTTCTGCGGTTTGGCGCTGATCAGTTCCGAGATCTGCCCTTGCCGGACGAGCGAGGGCGAATTCGCACCGGTCGAGGCGTCGGCGAAAAGAAGCTGCACGTCTTTCGCGCGCACTTCCTTGGAGTTGATGCGGTAAATCGACTGCGTGCCGTCGTCCTTGTTGAGGATTCGGCGCGAAACCTCGATCGTCTCGTCATTGTTGTATTCGGCGGGCGCGGTTCGGTCGGAATTGTCGAGGGTCAAGATGACCTCCGCCCAGTTCCGCGACGGCCGCATCGACGTGCCGGCGAAGATGACGTCGCCCATGCCGTCGCCGCGCAGCGCCTTGGCCGAGGTCGCGCCCATCACCCAGCGCAATGCTTCAAGAAGGTTCGACTTTCCGCAGCCGTTCGGCCCGACGACGCCGGTCAATCCGTCGCGGATTTCGAGGTCGGTCGGCTCGACAAAGGACTTGAAGCCGACAAGGCGGAGATTGACGAACTTCACGGACACATTCCTGACGGGCGCATGACTTGCGCCGCAGCGGCGAGGGACCGACTCATCGCCGATTCTCCGGGGGCGGCAATTTCAGCGCCCGCATTGTGGATAAATCGCGCGCCATCAGGCTCCGGCTTTGGCGACCGCATCGGCGAGCGCCTTTTCGAAGTCTTCCGGCGACTTCACTGGCAGCTTCTCGCCGTTGAGGAAGAAAGTCGGGGTGCCGCTGACCTGGTATTTCTCAAGCGCAATGGTCGCATTGTCGTTGATGACTTTTTGCAGGTCCTCGCGCTTAACGCAGGCGTCGACCGCGGCCTCGTCCATGCCGGTCTGCGCCACGATCTTCACCAGCTCGGCGCGGGCGTCCTTTGACACCCACGCCTTCTGCTGGCGGAACAGCGCGTCGGTGACGAGGAAATAGGCCTCAGGCCCCGCTTTTTCCGCCGCGCAGCGCGCCAGCAGCGAGCCGATGATCGAGAAATTCGCCGGCGCGGTCGGGAATTCGCGGAAGACGAGCTTCACCTTGCCAGTGTCGATGAACTTTTCCTTGACCCCCGGCATGATCTGCACCGCGACGGCGGCGCAGTGCGGGCAGGTGACGGACGCATATTCGACAAGCGTCACTGGTGCATCCGCCTTGCCCAGCACCATGTCGGTCGGGAGGATTTCGAACTTCGACGCGCCGGCGACTGGTTTTGCGGCCTCGCCGGCAGGAGCCTCGGACGAGGCCTTGGAGCAGGCGGCGATAAGGAACGGCGCGGAAAGCAGCGCGGCGCGGATCAGTCCAAGCGACATGGGGCGACCTTTCGAGACTTCGCAAAGGAGGTGTTTGCGGGCGGAATAGCAAGGCGGATCGCGGTTGTACAATGTCGCCGCGGAAGGTCGAGGCTTCCTGAAAAAAACCTCGACAATTCAGGGATCAGAGCTCCCGAAAGCGCGAGAAACGTGGCCTTGGCGCGCCCACCGGGGCCGGCCCTTGAAGGACCGCGATCTGGCCGATCGCCTCCGGTCCGAAATAACTGTTGAGGCGCCGGCGCAGCGTCTCCGCCGCGAACTCGACCGAGGCTGCCGCCGCGCCATGCGGCACGATGACCTCAAGCGTCCGGCCGGTCCCGCCGCCGGTCAGCCGCCCCGGCCGGCAGAGCTTCGACAGCTCCGGCCCCGCAAGCTCCGTCCAGCGCGCGGCGATGTCAGGATCGACGAAGCGCGTCTGGCGGGCGAGGCTGGCGATCAAGGCCGTCGAAAAACGCGACAGCGGCGGCGGCGCGGCGCGCGGCCCCCGCGTCGGCGGCGGGGGACCTGGGTCGCGAAGCGGCGGGCGGCGCGGGGATTTCATCATCCCGGTGAAATTAGCATAAGCAGCGCCCGATGTCCGCCATCCCGAAAGTCTTGCTGCGCTGGTATGACAGACACGCGCGCACGCTCCCCTGGCGCGCGCCGCCGAAGTCTCAGGCGCGCGCCGATCCCTATCGCGTATGGCTCTCCGAAGTGATGCTGCAGCAGACTACGGTCGCGACCGTTCGCCCGCGTTACGAGGCGTTTCTCGCGCGCTGGCCTTCGGTCGATGCGCTGGCCGACGCGCCTCTCGATGACGTGCTCAGCGAATGGGCGGGGCTCGGCTATTACGCGCGGGCGCGGAACCTTCATAAATGTGCGGTTGAGGTCGCCGCGCTCAGGCGTTTTCCGGATACGGAGGAAGGGCTGCGCGCGCTGCCTGGTGTCGGCGACTATACGGCGGCGGCGATCGCGGCGATCGCCTTCGACCGGCGCGCAGTCGTGATGGACGGCAATGTCGAGCGCGTCGCCGCAAGGCTCTTTGCGATCGCGACGCCCCTGCCGAAGGCGAAACCGGAACTCAAAGCAGCGATGAGCGCGCTTTGGCCCGTGAAACGCTCCGGGGATTTCGCGCAGGCGCTCATGGACCTCGGCGCCGGGGTCTGCACGCCGCGCGCGCCGAATTGCCTCCTTTGTCCGCTCTCGGAGCATTGCGAGGCCCGGGCGACAGGCGTCGCCGAAACGCTGCCGGTCAAGGCGATGAAGGCGGCAAAGCCCCTTCGGCGCGGCGTCGCTTACGCGCTTGTCAATGAACGCGGGGAGATCCTCTTCGAACGCCGCCCGGAAAAGGGTTTGCTCGGCGGCATGCTTGGGTTGCCGGGAGCGGCGTGGGTTGAGGCGTCAACCCCCGAACATCGTCACCCCGGGGCTGGCGCAGCCGGAACCCGGGGTCCATCTCCCGCCCCTGCCATTCGAGGCGCCGGCGGTTCAGGAGATCGATCCCGGGCTCGCGACTTTGTCGCGCCCCGGGATGACGGCGGAGCTTGCGTTTTCGGCGTAGGCGATTGGCGTCCCGCCGGGACCGTCACCCACACCTTCACGCATTTCCAACTCGAACTCGACGTGATGACCGCGCGCACGCCGAAGGGATTTCGCGCCGGCCCCGGTCAGCAATGGATCGCGCCGGAAAAAGCGAGGCTGCCGACGGTGATGCGCAAGGCGGTGGAACGGGCCGTGGCCTTTACCGCTCATCCCGGCGAAGGCCCTGAACCAGCGCAGGCCGGCTTGCGCGAAAAGAAAGCGGCGGCGCGTGCGGCGAGAAGCAGATTCCGGCCTTCGCCGGGATGAGCGGGTAAGACTTCACTATACATTCGCCGAACCCCGCGCACCCGCACGACAGCGCGCGCACCGCGCCGCCATTGATCCGTCCATGGCCGAAAACATTATCCGGGAGGAAGAAATCCTCCAGCGCTCCGTCCTCGGCGTCGCGCCACATGCCGGCGATCTTGCGCGATCATTCTCGATGGGGCGGGCTGTCCGCGAGCGCCCGTGTTCCTGCTGAACGGCGCGCTTGCCGATGGCGATGAAAAAAGCGAGGCTCGCCGCATTCAGCGGGAGGAACCGGATGAAACCGATCGTCGCCGCGGCGCTCGCCGCCGCTTTCGCCGCCTTGGCGGCCGCGCCGGCGCTGGCGCAAAATGAGGGCGACTATCTCTACCGGGTCGAAACCTTGCGCGCCGCGCCCGGCAAGTTCGAAGCCTTGCTCGACTGGGCGGCGTCCGCGCGCGCGGCGGGCTATTATGAGGCTGGCGGCCGGCCTTTTCCCTTCCTGATGCGGCACAGCCAGGGCGACCAGTGGGATCTCCTCGTGATCTTGCCGATGGAAAGCTGGGCTTCCTTCCATGCGCCCGCGAAGGAGAAAAAGCGCGCCGCAGCGGCGGCGGCGCACCGCGCCTTGCTCGACGCTCAAGACGGCCTCATCGCCTTTGAAGAAGACCTCTTCGCCTATGGCCCGCCGCTTGAAACCTTGCGCAGCGCTTACGCCGAAAGCGGGCTTTTCCATATCGAGATGTTCGCCGCCGCGCCGGGCAAGCAAGACGCGCTCCTTGAACAACGGCGGATGGAGAACGCCTATCTCGCCGCGACCGGCCAGACGACGAACATGATCTTCCGCCGCGCCGCCGGCTCTGATGTCGATGTGTTCACCATCGGCTTTCACAATAACTTGGAGAGCTTCGCCGCGCCCGGCGCCATGAGCGACGCGGAAAAGGAGGCGGCGGCGAAGGCGGCGGGCTTTAAAGACCGCGCCGACATTTCGTTCTATCTGCGCTCGCTGATCGCCAGCCACCACGACACGCTGGCGACGAAACCGCGGTGACGGCGCTGGTCCCCCGGGGTCAAATCAGAAAATCGAGTCCGAGATCAAGGCAGGGCGCCGAATGAGTGATCGAGCCTGACGAGATTACGTCAACGCCTGTCTGCGCGATCGCCTTCACGCTGTCGAGCGTGACCCCGCCTGAGGCTTCGAGCACCGCGCGGCCCTTGTTGAGCGCGACGGCGAGGCGGAGATCGTCCAGGGACATATTGTCAAGGAGGATGATGCGCGCGCCGTGTTCGAGCGCTTCCTCCATCTGCTCGAGCGTTTC
>DNZB01000255.1:0-263 GCA_003506635.1 Parvularcula sp. | reverse complement strand
TTTTTTTCAAAGGCGCGAAGCCCCGGCGTCGTCTTCCGGGTGCAGACGATACGGGCCTTCGTTCCGGCGCAGGCTTCGACATAAAGCGCCGTCTGCGTCGCGACGCCGGAAAGCCGGCCGAGGAAATTGAGGGCGACGCGCTCCGCAGCGAGAATGCCGCGCGCCGGCCCTTCGATCCGCATGATGACGTCCCCGGCCGCGACGGGCGCGCGGTCGCCGCGCTCGACGCGGGTTTCAATATCGCGATCGACGAGACGGAAAGC
>DNZB01000339.1:4833-11801 GCA_003506635.1 Parvularcula sp. | reverse complement strand
TGTCTCGAATATCGTCACGAACCTCAAGGATCGTCACCCGTTCAGCAACGCCAAGCTCGTTTGCCCGCTGCGCCAGAACAGCGTTGTCGTGGCCGTCGCCGACAAAGAGCGCTTGCACGTCGAGCCCGCGGTTCAACAGCAGCGCGACGCTGTCGACCAGGCGCTGCTGGTCCTTCATCGGGTGAAAGCGCGCGAAATTCCCGACGATCAGCCTATCAGCCGGAACGCCGATCAATGCGCGAAGCTTTGCACGCGCTTCTTCGCTCGGTTTGAACTCGTCCGTATCGACGCCGTTCGGGATGACAACGCGGCGGCGGTGGTCGAACCCGTATCGCTCGTGATGGTCGGCTGCGATGCGCGAGCAATAGGAAATTGCAAAAGTGTGACGGGACATGCGCGCAAGCGTTCGGATGACGTTAGCGGTCAGCGGCTTTTCATTCTCAATGTCGTGCAGCGAATGATGAATGCTCCAGATCACCGGCGACGGCTTCCCGCTCGTCAATGCGGCCAACGAAGCGACAAGGTTCCCATGATACATCCAGCCGTGATAAAGGTCTGCTTGGGCCGCCTTGATGGCGGTTCGCAATCGGCCGAGCTTCGCCGGCAACAGCTTGCCCGGCTCCATGTCCATCGAACTGACGGCGATTTTCTGCGCTTCGATCCGATTCGCGACTGGACCCGGCTTCATCAACGATACGACTGACGGTGTGAAGCGCCCTGGGTCTTGATGCGCCAAAAAGCGCATCAGCATTATTTCGGCGCCCCCGACATTCAATCCTGTCGTGACATGGAGCACACGCGCGGCGGACATGGCGTTCCAATATCCCCCTAAGACAGCGAACGGCCGAATGCTTTTGAGCATGTCATAGACAACTGACGCGTGCGGTCGAGGGGCGTGGGAGCAAAAATCATGCAATTGCGAGCAGTTTTAGGTCGCTGCGGCTCCGTTGCCGGGTGTATGACGGAGGGCAGCGCACGGTGTGCGCTGTTTCTGCCGCTTACTTCAGCGGGTGGCCACAGGCAGCCGCTCGCTGCGCCGCACAATCGAACGCGCTTTATGCTGCAAGGGCGAAAAATACACCAAATTCGGGAATCAGCGACCGGCGGTTCCCGCAAGGCGTGTGTGCAACGGCGCCACATACTCACTAGGTCGTTTCGGATTCACATGTTTGACGTTGCCAGGTTGTAAGGTTACTCTCGCATTAGTGATTTCGCAGTCGCAGCAAGGGAACGGGCGGAAACAACGACGGCACGATCATTGCGCGGGAGAGCGCAGACTTAGTTGAGGTCATGGGGGACTTGGGGAGAATGAGTCCAACTGTTTCGTTTCGGTCCGCCGCGTTTCGGCGGGGTGGAAAGCACGCGATGCTTCTCGGCATCGACGTTGGGGCGTCTGTCGCCGCGGCGGTGGTTGCGGTTTATTTATCGGCTGACGGGCCCGCCGATTTCGTCAAGACGATTGACAATGCCTGGACGCTTGTGCCGCTTGCTACGAGCGCGGCGTTCATCTTTTACGTAGTCGGCCTTTCCACGCGATTCTGGCGATTTGTTTCGATCATCGACCTGTCGCTGATCGCCGCCGCTTGCGCCTTGCAGACCGCGGTCGCTTACACGCTGCTTGAAACCGTACTGGGCAGGACCGTGCTCAACGGCGATTTCTATCTCCTGCAATTCCTGCTCGCGGCGTCGCTAATGTCGCTCGCCCGCGGCATGCGGCGTTTTGGACCGCAGCTTGTCGGCGTCGCGCAAAAATTTGCGCGCGATTCGGACGCGGCGCGCGGACCCATGGCGCTGATCGCCGGCGCGCCGGAGGCGGTGGAGTACGTGCTGCGTCAGCGCGAATTCGGCGTCATCGACGGATTTGAGCCGGTTGGCGTTCTCGACGAGGGGGAGGCGGACCTTCGCCGCAAGCTGCACGGAGTTCCCATACTCGGCGGCCTTGGCGCGTTTAACAGCGTCGTCACGGATTTGAAAAAGCGCGGCGCGGCGCCGGAGGCGCTCGTCATCGCCGCAACGGCGACGGAAGCCGTCAACGCCGATTACTCAAGCCTTGCGAGCCGTGCGACGACGCTGGGCCTCAAAGTCATTCGCGCCTCGCGCACAGCGGCCGGCGGCTCGAAAGTCGAGCTTAAGGACTTCGACCTGTCAGAGCTGCTTGGCCGCCCGCCGGTGAAACTCGATCACGAGGCTTTGGCGCGCACCATTCGCGGCCGCAAGGTTCTCGTGACCGGCGCTGGCGGATCAATCGGCAGTGAGCTCGTCCGGCAGGTCGCAAGCTACAGCCCGGGCAAGCTGGTGTTGCTCGAGCTTTCTGAGTTCAACCTTTACCAGATCGATCACGAGATCCGGCAGAACTTCCCGGACCTCGATGTCGCGCCGATCCTCGCGGATATCCGCGACCGCGCGCATATCCTTCGTATTTTTGCGGAGCAGACGCCCGAACTCGTCTTCCACGCCGCCGCGCTGAAGCATGTGCCGCTGGTCGAGCAGAACCCGTGCGCGGGAGTCGCGACGAACCTAATCGGTACGCGCAACGTCGCCGACGCCGCGCGCAAGACCCATGCGCGCGCGATGGTGCAGGTCTCGACCGACAAGGCTGTCAATCCCGTCGGCATGATGGGAGCGACAAAGCGCCTTGGCGAGCTTTACTGCCAGGCGCTTGATCTCATAGGCGACAAAGATGCGCGCGCCACGCGGTTCTTCACCGTTCGTTTCGGCAATGTTCTCGGGTCGAGCGGCTCTGTCGTTCCGCTCTTCCAGCGTCAGTTGCGCGACCGGCTGCCAGTCACGGTCACGCACAAGGACATGACGCGCTTCTTCATGACGATTCATGAAGCGGTCAGCCTCACGTTGCACAGCGCGCATGCGGGCCTCGCCAATAACACGAAGCGCGGGCGCATCTTCGTGCTCGACATGGGCGAGCCGATCCGCGTGCTCGACATCGCCCACCGGATGATCCGTCTTTCCGGCCTCGAACCGGATGTCGATGTCGAGGTGAAAATCATCGGCGTCAGGCCAGGCGAAAAGCTGTTCGAGGAACTGTTCGACAAACGTGAACAGCGTCTTGAATCGTCGATCGCCGGCGTGTTTGAGGCCGAGCCTGCCGCGTTGCCGCTCGCGACGCTGGAACGAGCGGCCGAAAGGCTTGCCGCCGCGATAGCCGTAAACGATGAAAAGTCGGTCCGTCGCGAAATCTTCGCGCTCATCGAGATCGAAGACGAAAAGGCGGCGCCCGCCGCCGCGCCGGCGATCGGCGTCATCGCGACGTCGCCTGTCATGGCGCGCGCTGCTGCAAATGACGGCATTCCTCTTGCAGGCACGAAGGCCGTCGCTCCGAAGAGCGCTGTTGCGGGGGCCATACCATGACCAGTCCAGACGGCGCCGCCGCCCTTAACCACCTGGATGCCGAGACGGGCCTGGCCGCAAACGATCGCCCGCTGTTCCGTCCGATCCGCTCAAAATGGCCGGTCTACGCCGACGATGAAGTCGAGGCCGTGACAAAGGTTCTGCGCTCGGGACGCGTCAATTCGCTCCAGCATGGCGATCAATGTCGCAGTTTCGAGGCGGCCTTCGCGAAGAGCTGCGACATGCCTTACGGCATCTCGCTCGCCAACGGGACGCTGGCGCTTGAACTCGCGCTCAGAGCGCTCGAAATCGGGCCGGGCGATGACGTCATCGTCACATCAAGAAGCTTCGTCGCCTCGGCGAGCTGCGTCGTCAATGCCGGCGCGGCGCCGGTCTTCGCCGATGTCGACGCTGACTCGCAGAACCTTACTGCGTCGTCCGTGCGCGCCGCGCTGACGCCGAAGACGCGCGCTATCATCGTCGTGCACCTCGCCGGCTATTCGAGCGAGATGGACGAGCTTTGCGCGCTCGCCGGCGAAAAAGGTCTGAAGCTCATAGAGGACTGCGCGCAGGCGCATGGCGCAACCTACAAGGGCCGGCCGGTCGGCTCGTTCGGCGACGCGTCGGCGTTCTCATTTTGCACCGACAAGATCATGTCGACCGGCGGGGAGGGCGGCATGCTCCTCCTCAAGGACGAAGAAGCGTTCCTGCGCGCCTGGTCCTACAAGGATCACGGCAAGGACTACGCGCTCGCGATGGAGAAATCGACTGAGCCGAAGTTCCGCTGGATGATCAGTTCGGTCGGCACCAATTTCCGGATGACGGAGATGCAAGCCGCGATCGGCCTCCATCAACTCTCGAAGCTGAAGTTCTGGGTCGAAGAGCGACGCGCCCGCGCGCGCATTCTCGACGGCGTGTTCGGCGAACTCATAGCGGTCCGCCTTCCCGCGGCGCGCAACGATATCGGGCACGCCTATTACAAATATTACCTGTTCATCCGGCCGGAAAAGCTGCGCGAGGGATGGTCGCGCGACCGAATCTTGCGCGAGGCGGCGGCGCTCGGCGCTCCTTGCGGGCCGGGCAGCTGCTCGGAAATCTACCTCGAGAAGGCCTTCATCGACCGGGGTGCGTGCGATCATCCGCGCCTTCCGGTCACCCGGGCGCTCGGCGAGACCAGCATCCTTCTCCCGGTTGATCAGACCCTGTCGCTGAGCGACGTGCGTGAAATGGGCGATATTCTGCGCTATGTCGTGCTGCAAGCCACGGCGTAGGAAGAATGCGGCATGACGTCGAAGCGCAAACCGCACTTCATCATCATTGGAGCGGTGAAGGGCGCGACGACCTGGTCAGCGCGTGCGCTGGCGCGGCATCCGTCGGTGTTCATCCCGGGGCCTGAGCCGCATTACTTTTCGAGCGAATACGCCAACGGCCCCGCCTGGTATCTCGACCTCTTCGCGGGCGCGGACGAGACGGCGGTCATCGGCGAAAAGTCGGCCGACTATCTCGCGCATCCTGAGGCTGCGGCGCGCATGGCGGAGTTCGTTCCGGATGCGCGGCTGATTGTTCAACTCAGAAACCCGGTTGAGCGGGCATATTCGGACTATTGCATGCTCTACCGGCGCGGCACGGTGCGCGACCGCCCCGCCGCCTATTTCTCGCCGAAGCGCGCCGGCGCCGAGCGCGAGCGGTTCTTGACCGGCGGCCTTTACGCCGATCATCTGCGACGGTTCTACGACCGCTTTTCGCGCGAGCAGATGCTGGTCTTGCTCGTCGATGAAATCACAGCGTCGCCGACGCCGGCATTCAATCGCATCCTTTCGCATATCGGTTTGCCCGCGGAAGCGACGGAGGTCGCGACCGAACGCGAGAACGACAGTACGGCGCCGCTCCTGCCGCTTGGTTTGCGCAGCGCGCTGAAGCCGTTCAAGAACGCTGTGAGGCCGCTGCGCGGCAACAAGATTTTTGAATCCGTGCGCGGCGTCTTCGCGCGCGAAGTCGCCTATCCGCCGCTCGATCATCAGACCCGCATGTTTCTGGCAGATTTCTACAGCCGCGACATCGCGCTGCTGGAACGAACGATCAGCCGCAATCTTGACGCATGGCGACGGCCGCCGTCGCCCGCAGCCAGTCCCCAATTGCATCCGGTGCGGCTATGATCCTGCGATCGGACGCATTGAAGGGATCTGCGCTGCTTCTAGCGGGTGGGGCGTTTTTCGCCGCCTATCAGGAAATGCGCCCGCTCGATATCCTGCTCACCTATAGCGACCTCCTTTTCGTACTTGGCGGATTGCTTCTGGTGTTCGAACACGGCGCTAATCTTCGGCCGTTCGGCTCGCTCACCCCTCTCTGGTATATTTCGATCGGGTTGTTATTGGGAGGACTGCTCCTCAGCAGCTTGTTCAACGGCGTAATTGAACGCTGGCCGATCGTCGCCGGGCAGTATTTTTTCGCTTATGTCTTTTTGGCCGTCATCTTGATGCCGCGAGATCCGCGGCGCTGGCGGACTCTCGCGGCCGCGTTTCTCGCAGGGATCGTCGTGATGGAGGCCGCGACGTTCGCGATCTACTTCTATTACGATGGAAATTACGCTGAATTGACGCAGCGGTTCTCGCATCGGTTCGTGACAGGCGCTGGCCGCATCGGGTCATTCGTCGGCAATCCCAACTATCACGCGGCGCTGATTGCCTGCACGCTGCCGTTCCTCTTCTATTTTACGGCCAGGCGGTGGATGCCGCGTTGGGTTGCCGCGGCATGTCTTTTGGTGCTCGTCGCGGCCTTGCTCTACACCGCTTCAAACACGGGACTGGGCGCGGCGGTCATTGTCGGCGTGATTTTTCTGGTCGCCGGCCGCATCCGGTTGCGCCCTGCCTATTTCGCCGCGGCGGCGGCGGCGGCGCTGGTCTATATCGGATCAGGCGCGCCGCTGCCGCGCGCTTTCGAGGCGCGTGTCGCACCGGCGCTGGCGTCCGGCAATATTGAGGAAGCCGGTACGTTTCTCGGGCGCGCCGACCTGATCAAGGAGGCGTGGGACCTCGCCGACAGCACGCTCATCCTCGGCGTCGGCGTCGATCAGTACCGCGAAGTGAGCCGCGACCGGATGCCTGTGCACAATTCCTTTTTGCTGCTTTGGACCGAAGGGGGGCTGGCCGCTCTGACCGGATGGCTGGGCGTCATCGGGGTATTGGCCCTGTGTTCAATGGCCGCGCTTCAGGTCAGACCGCTCGATGCGGCGCTGGGGCTGAGCGTGCTTGCGGTATTCTGCATTTTCTCGATCGCCAGCCCGCACATGTATGCGCGCATCTGGATGGTGCCTGTCCTGCTCGCCGTGGGGGCGACCCTTGTCGGGCCGGCGGCGCGGCCGGTGCGGGCCGATCGTCAGGGTGTGGCATTCTAGTTGATGTCCGAATCGAAATCGCGCCCCGAGCCTTCGTGATGAGTGCGGACAGGATGGATGGACGCGGCTGCGGCAGGTAGACTTCGACGCTTGGACTTGAACGGCGGGAGAACTCGATGATCTCAAGATTGATGGCGGCGCTCGCCGCGTTGATGATGGCGGCTTGCGCGACGGCGCCGGCGCCGCTGCCGGAAGCGAACACGTCGACCTATCTGATCGGGCCGGGCGA
>DNZB01000339.1:4555-4689 GCA_003506635.1 Parvularcula sp. | reverse complement strand
GCCGAAAAGAACCTCGTCCTCAATCCGAGCGTCAGCGCCGAAATTTCACAGTACCGGCCCTTCTTCGTGATTGGCGAGGTGACGAAGCCAGGCCAGTACGCCTTCGCGCCCGGCATGAACGTGCTGACCGCGCT
>DNZB01000339.1:0-4485 GCA_003506635.1 Parvularcula sp. | reverse complement strand
TCGATCCCGCTCCTTGCGCCGATCACGGCGGCGGGGAAGTCGATCGACGAGGTCAGGAACGAGATTGAAGCGGCGGTCGCCGAAAAGAACCTCGTCCTCAACCCGAGCGTCAGCGCGGAAATTTCGCAGTACCGGCCGTTTTTCGTCATCGGCGAGGTGACGAAGCCCGGCCAGTACGCCTTCGCGCCAGGCATGAACGTGCTGACCGCGCTCGGCATGGCGGGCGGCCCGACCTTCCGGGCGAACTCCGACAAGGTCGTCATTACACGGATTGTCGGCGGCAAGGCCGTGACGGGCAAAGTCCGCCTCGACAGCGCGGTGCTGCCAGGCGACACGATTCGCGTTTACGAGGGCTGGTTCTAGGCCGGCGGCCAAGAGCCCGCGTTTGGGGGTCGAAATGACAGGGACGCTTCGTCGGGGGATCAGCGGCGCCGCCCTCGCGCTCGCCGCATGGGGAGAGGCGGCGGCGCAGCAATCGGCCGCGACGCTCGATTTCGAACATAAGCCGCCGCCAGGCTATGAGCGGCGCGCGATGCATTTTGGCGCCTGGACGGCGACGCCGGACCTGCGCCTTTCCGCGGTCGCTGACAGCAATATCTTCGCGACATCCTCGAATGCTGAGGAAGACATTCTCTTCCTCGTCGAGCCGAAAGTGACGCTGAACCGCTCCACCGACGAGCTTAAAATCACCGGCGAGGCGCACGGAACGATTCGTCAGTACGCGGAGAATACAGGCGAAAACATCAACCTTTTCGGCGTCAACGGGCGGGTCCGCTATCGGGCGACGCCCTCGCAAACGGTATCGGCGGGCGCCGGCTTCGAGCGCACCTTCCAGCGGCGCGACGATCCCGAGCGCAATGACGACCTAAACCTGCCGCTGACGCCGATCGCCAATTTTTCCGCCGACGCCGCCTATGCCTATCGCCCGGGGCGCATTGGCCTCGAAGGCCGCGCAAGCGTTCTTAGTGCCGACTATGACGAACCGGTCGACGATGAACGCGACATGACCGCCTACCGCGGTTCGTTGCGCGGCCTCCTTGGGCTTTCAAGCCGCATCGACGTCTTTACGGAAGCCTATGGCGTCTGGCGTGATTTCCGCCTGGCGGTCGATACGACGGGCGTTGATCGCGACGGCGAGACGTTCGGCGCCAACGCCGGCGTCGCGCTCGACTTTACCGACAAGCTGACCGGCGAGATCGGCGCCGGCGTCTTCCGCGCGAAGTTCGACGATGCCGCGCTTGGCGATTTCACCGGCTTTGGCGCGTCCGGCCAGCTGACCTGGCTGCCGCAGCAACGCACTGCGATCGTGCTTGACGTTTTCCGCGGCGATGTCGCCACAAACCGCGCCGGGGCGAACGGGCGAATCGATTCGCGCGCCGGCCTCAGCCTTCATCAGGAGGTGCGCCACAATCTGCGCGCCCTATTGCAGGCGACTTACCGCCATGGCGAATTCCGCGGCGGCGCGGGCCGTTCGCAGGACGATTTCACCGGCGGGGCCGCGGTTGAATATCTCATCAGCCGCCACCTTGCGGCGGAGTTGGGCTATACCTTCCGCAACCGCGACGCGACGCAGCAGCTTGAGGAATTCACCGCGCATCAGGTCGGAATTTCACTGATCGCGCGGTATTAGCGCCGCCGATAAGGCGCCTTTTGGCGCTGGCGGATTCCTGAAATTTCCAATTCCCTTGCGGGGTCCAGCCGCAAAAGGCGCCCTTTGGACGTTTTGAAAGGCGCCTTTTTAACCAGGGCCAGGCGCAGGGGCGCTCCAGCGCCGCAACAAGGTTAGCGCGCCTTTTTATTCGCACGCGCGGCCAGCGGCTTTCCGCCAGAACGCGCGCCCACCCTGATTGTCAAAGAGCCGCCGCTTCTTTCGAAGCGACCATCCACAAACGAAAATCGCGCCGGGCGGTCCCTGGGCGCGATCCGGGGAGCATGGGACCAACGCATCCCGGAAACAACACACTTATTAGGGGAATCGGTTATGGTTAATTCGCGCAAAAGGGGAATTCGCGCCCTTTCCCCCCCCTTTTTTTTCGGGGCGTGGCCGAGGGAGGTGAGGGCAGGCGCCGTCGCTACAGGCGATGCGCCGTGTGCGGATGGACTATTTCCACTTGAATTCGAACTGCCGCATCAGGTGGAAGCCGACCGTGTACTGATTGCGTTCGCCGAATTCGCGGATGATCGGCGTGTCTGCGACGCCGTCGAAAATGTAGCGGTAAGAGACGTATGGATTGAGCGACCACCGCCTGCCGATGTTGACATAGGCGGTGAAGCTGCCGCCCACGTCGCGAAGGCCGCGATCGGCGTCATATTCGTCCAGTCCTGAGGCGGCGGCTTGCACCTGCGTCACGGTGAAATAAGTGTCGGCGTAGCGGTCGCCGATCCACGCCGCCTGCGCGGATAGGGCGGTCGAGACCCGTCCGGCGCGGAAGAGCAGCATCGTCCCGGTGGCGTCGACGATAAGGCCGTCATGGCCGCCGACGACGCCCTTGCGGATCTTTGCGCGGACGAGAATGCGATCGATGAACTTCGTCGCGGCGAAGCCGCCGATTTCGAATGTCGGGTCGATGTCGCCAAGTCCGACAAGCGCCGGGTTCTCGCTCTCGTCGCGGTCGCCCACGAGCCGGATCGACGGGCCGAAGCTGAAGCCGGAAAAGCCGAACAGCGCGAGGTCGGCGCCGTCATTGTCGAGGAAGACGAAGTTGCGAAATTTAACGTAGACCTCGGGGTCGGCGCGCAGCTCGTAATCGTTCGAGCCGAAATAGTCGGGCCGATAGGCCGGGCCGACGCCGACGCTAAGGTCTGTCGTTTCCGGCGTCAGAAAGGTGAAGACGCCAATGAAGTCTCGCAAGGGACGCCAGCCCTTTTCGTTATCGAATTCGTCGTCATTGCGGATGCGCTGGCGCTCACGTTCGCGCTCCGGCGTACGTTCGCCGAAAATGGGGTCGAGGCGCGGCTCGTCGATTTCCTGCTGTGCGTAGGCGGGAACCCCGGCAAGCGCGGCGAAAAAGAAAGCGGCCGCAGAAGCTCGAAGAAATTGAGGCACGCTCACCCCTCCAACGCCGACAAATCCCGTTCCGACCGGTCGCCGGGCCAGACCCTCGAACCCACCCCGCCGGTGTCGGAGTTTATAACGCGTTATGGTTTCCGATCCCTAAGGGCGGAGCAGCGGTTTTGCTGAAATTTCATCAAAAAGGATGCGCCTGCGGCCTCAAGGCCGCACTTTACGAGGGGCAAGCCGGTCCTCAAAGGGCGTCGTCAAGCACCTCACCGGTCTTCTCGATGTCACGGCCGACGCCCTTGATCGTCTCACAAGCAGCCGTGAAGGCGCAAAACGCCAGAATGATCGCCAGTTTTTTCATCGCCAGTCTCCTCTGCCTCGATGACGGCGGACGCGCCACGTCCATGCCGCGCCCCGGCCTGACCACGGGATCGGGGCGGTGAAATGGCCGCAGGCGGGTCAAAAAAGCCTAGGCGCCGCCTTCACGCTGCAATTTCTTGCGAATCAGCTTGCGCGCGCGGCGCACGGCTTCCGCTTTCTGACGAGCCTTCTTTTCCGACGGCTTTTCATAGAATTTGCGGCGCTTCATTTCGCGGAAGGTGCCTTCGCGCTGCATCTTCTTCTTCAGCGCGCGAAGCGCCTGCTCGACATTGTTGTCGCGGACGACGATCTGAACCAGGGGAAGGCCCTCCTCATTAACGGTCAAAGCGGCGGCGCGACCCCTTATTGGGCGCGGCGGCCGGCGGCATAGCTTCAGGTGTCCGCCGAGGCGGCAGCCCCGCGGCAAGCGGGCTCATATCAAAGCGCCCGAAGCCTGTCCATATTGGTTCCGAACCAGATCGGACGATCCTTATGACCCAGTCTGAAAGCCCCTTCGATCCCGCCCGGGACGCCATATTGGCCGAGGCGCTCAAGAGCGCGGCTTTCGACGGTTTTACGCCGCTGGCGCTCGCCCGGGCGGCTTTGAGCGCCGGGCGGTCGAAAGCCGAACTCGCCGCGGCGTTCCCTGGCGGCGCGATCGATCTCCTGCGCTGGTGGTCGGTCAGGGCGGATGACGCCGCCGCTCTGTCGGCCGGCGAACGCCGCGAGCCGCCGATGAAGATCCGGGAGAAAGTAGCGGCGGGGGTTTCGGCCCGACTCGCTTTTCTGCGCCCCCACAAGGAGGCCGCGCGCCGCGCCGCCGCTTATCTCGCGCTGCCGCACAACGCGCCCGAAGCCGCGCGCCTTGTCTGGGCGAGCGCCGACGCAATCTGGCGCGCAATCGGCGATCCCTCGACCGATTTCAATTTCTATTCAAAGCGCGCCATTTTGTCCGGCGTTTTGAGTTCAACCTTCGCCCGCTGGCTCGCCGACGACGGCGAGGATGAAGCCGCGACGCACGCCTTTCTCGCCGCGCGCATCGACAACGTCATGCAGTTCGAAAAGCTCAAAGCGCGCGTGCGCGATTCCGGCTTCGATCCCGAGGGGATGTTCGGATGGCTCGC
>DNZB01000234.1:3827-6865 GCA_003506635.1 Parvularcula sp. | reverse complement strand
TTTTCAAGGGAGGGAGGCAAGGCCGTTTGCGGGACGGCGAAATAACGCCCCCTAATCCACGACCTTCAACAGCTCGACCTCGAAGATCAGCGCCTCGTTGGGGCCGATCGGACCGCCTTGCGTTCCCAGAACGCCGTAGCCGAGCGCGGGCGGGATATAAAAGCGGTATTTGTCGCCCTCGCTCATCAACTGGACGCCTTCCGTCCAGCCGGGGATGACGGCGTTCAGCGGGAATTCGATCGGCGCGCCGCGCGCGTAGGAGCTGTCGAACACCGTGCCGTTGACGAGCTTGCCTTCGTAATGAACGCTGACCTTGCTGGCGTCCGTCGGCTGCCTGCCGCCCGCCTTTCCTTCGGCGAGAACCTCATATTGAAGGCCCGACGCGGTCGTCTTCACGCCCGCCTTCTTGCCGTTGTCGGCCATGAATTTCGCGGCGTTTTCGGCGTTGCGTTCGGCGTTCGTCACTTTGAGCAGCTCCACGTCGAAGATCAGCGCTTCATTGGGGCCGATCGGTCCGCCCGGCGTTCCCGTCTCGCCATAGGCGAGCTCTGACGGCACGAAGAAGCGATAGCGGTCGCCTTCGCTCATCAGCTGCACGCCTTCGGTCCAGCCCGGGATCACCTGATTGAGCGGAAAGCGCGCGGCGGCGCCGCGGGCGCGCGAGGAATCGAATTCAACGCCGTCGATCAGCGTACCAACATAATGCACATCGACGAGATCGGTCGCCGCCGGCGTCGCGCCGCCTTCGGGCCCCTCGGTCAGCACTTCATATTGAAGGCCCGACGCGGTCGTCTTGACGTTCGGCTTTTTGGCGTTTTCAGCGAGGAATTTTTCGGATTTCGCGGCGTTGTCGGCGCCCGCCGGGGCCGGCGCGGCGGGCCCGTCCGTCGTCGCGGCGGGCGCGGCGGCTTCGGCGGCGGCAGTCGCCCCCTCTTCGCGGTTGCAGGCGGCGAGCGCCAGCGCGAGCGCGGCGGTCATCAAAAAAGTCGCTTTCATCGGGTACTCCTCAAACGCCCGGCTTTGATCGCAATATGGGGCCGAATTCCCCTAGCCGCGCCCGCGCCCGCGCACAATCAGAACGGCCAGAAAACCGGGATTAAAAGGATTGCAACCACCGTGCAGACCGCGTTGAGCGGGGTGCCGAGGCGCAAGTAATCCGCGAACTTGTAGCCGCCGACGCTGTAGACGAGCGTATTCGTCTGATAACCGATCGGCGTCATGAAGCTGGCGCTGGCGGCGAACATGACGGCGACGACAAAGGGCCGCGGATCGGCGCCGATCGACTGGGCGAGCCCGATCGCCACCGGCGTCACGACGATTGCAACCGCGTTATTGGTCACCGTTTCCGTCAGCGCCGTCGACAAAACATAGATGAGCGCCAGCGCGACGATCGGCGGGAAGCCCGCAAGCAGCGGCCCGACGGCGCCGACGACGGCTTCGACAAGACCTGAGTTCTCCAGCGCCTTGCCGATCGCCAGCATGGCGATGATGAGCGTCAGAATGCGCCAGTCGACCGCGTCGAACGCCTCGTCCGCCTCGACGCAGCGCGTCGCAAGCACGATCGCCGCGCCGATCGCCGCAAGCCCGGCGATCGGCATCGCGCCGATCGTCGCCAGACCGACGACGCCCGCCATCGTCGCGAGCGCGATCGGGGCATGGCTCTTCTTGATCGCGCGTTCGCGCGGCATCGCGACGTTGACGAGGTCGTTGTCGTCGCAAAGCCGCTTCAGATCCTCCGGCGCGCCCTCGATGAGAAGCGTGTCGCCGACGGCGAGCGGGGTGTATTCAAAGCGGTCTTCAAGGTTGGCGCTGCGCCGGTGCAGCGCGACCGGATAAACGCCGTAACGGCGGCGCAGGCGCAGATGCCGCAGCGTCTTGCCGATAAAGGCCGCGCCCGGCGCGAGCAGGATCTCGACCAGGATCGAAGAGCGCGCGCTGATCTGCTGCAAGCCGCCGTCGGGCGTTTGCACGTCGGCCTGCTGCTTGAACGCGAGGATTTCCTTCATCGGCGAGCGCAGCACGACGATGTCGCCTTCGGCGAGCACGACATCCGTCATTTCCCGCCGCAAGGAAGCGTCGCCGCGCACCACGTCGACAAGACGGCTGTCGGCGGCGTTGAACTCCTTGATGTCGCGCGCGCGCTGGCCGATGAACGGGCTGTCGCTCTCGATCGCCAGTTCCACCATGTAGCGGGGCGAGTCATTCCGGTCGAGCAGCGAGGCCATCGCCGTGCGCTCCGGCAGGACCCGGCGCAGCACGAAGATGAGCGCGATGCCGACGATCGCGTTGACGACGCCGAGCGGCGCGATCTCGAATATGTGGAACGGCGCAAGCCCCTGTTCGCGCGCGACGCCGTCGACGAGAATGTTCGTCGAGGTGCCGATCATGCTGATCGTGCCGCCGAGGATCGCCGCGTAGGACAAGGGGATCATGTGCCGCGACGGCGCTTCGTCAAGCTGCTCGGAAAGGGCGAGCGCGACGGGGATCATCAGCATGACGAGCGGCGTGTTGTTCATGAACGCCGACAGCCCGGCGACGACCGTCAGGAAGCCGATGGTGGCGATCATCGGCCGTTTTCCGACCGCCTTGATGAGCGCGCGCGCAAGCTGATCGAGAACGCCGGTGCGCACCAGCGCGGCCGACATGATGAACATCGCCCCGATTGTCACCGGCGCTGAGTTGGCGAAGGATTTTACAAGGTCCTCGCTCGACAGGAGGCCCAGCAGCATCAGCGCCGCGACCGCGACGAGGGCCGACACCTCGGGCGGGCGCCATTCCATCGCGAAAGCGACAAGCAGCGCCGCCAGCACAAGGCCCGCAAAAAGCGGTGCGAAAGCGTCAAGACCGAAGATCAAGTGGTACGCCTGTGTTGGGAATCGCCGTCAACGAGTTCAGTCGCAGCAAGGTCGTCCGCGAACCGCGCGGACCGGCTCGCTCGCGCGTTCGGGAATTCTACCAGCAGCGTCGCCAGCAGGGCAACCGCGATTGAACCCCGCGCGCCGCCGCGGCGGGGAAAGGTCCCATGCGCAGGGCTTCAC
>DNZB01000234.1:0-3489 GCA_003506635.1 Parvularcula sp. | reverse complement strand
CGCGCGCGATCACACCAGTAGCGGACGATCTCTTCCGGCGCCTTCCCGAACGGCGGATCGTTCTCCGGGATGTTGCTGAAACGCCCCATGCGCAAGCCGGCGCAGGCGCGCACATTGGGGCTCGCCGTCACATGCATCAGCGCGCGGTCGATGCGGTAATGCTGCTCGTCGACATCTTCGATGAGGATTTCGGCGCCGCTGAAATCCGGCTCCGCCGCTGTCCCGAGAAGGGTTGAGAGAACCGTAAGGTTGAAGGCGAAGCGTCGCCCGCCGCCCTGGTCCAGCCCCGCCTCGTCGCGCCAGGCGAGAAAGCGCAAGCTTCGCCGCACCGCCCCCTCCCCGCCCGCGCGGTTGATGTCGGAGACCATCGGTCCGTGAACGCACTCGCCGATCCCTTCGCGTTGAAGGTGCGCCAGCACGAACCCCATGTCGCTGTAGCCGAGATAGGTTTTTTCCCTCGCGCAGGCGTTCAGTTTTCCGAACAGCGCATCGTCAAGGCGGCCGGAGCCATAGCCGCCGCGCGCGAACCAGACCGCATCGACATCCTTGTCATTCGCCGTTTCGAGGAAGGCCGCTGAACGCGCCGCGTCATCGCCGGCGAAGTGGCCGCTTGAAAGAAAGCACTGCGGGTGAAAGGACAAGGCGACGCGGGCGGGAAACTCCCGCGCGGCGATTTCCGCGACGCGGGACGCCGCTTCCGGCTGGAGGCGGTTCGCCGGAGCGACGACCGCGATCCTCACCCGGCCATCCGACATATCGTTGACGCCGCCTCCAAATAAGGGGTTGTTCGCAATGTTGGTTTAAAGACCTTCGACCATGGGTGAAAAGCGTCAATATTTCCTGTGCGGGGTCGGCGGGTCGGGCATGCTGCCGCTCGCCTTGATCTTGCGCGCCGCCGGGCACGAGGTCGCCGGCTCCGACCGCGCGCTCGACCAGGGGCGGACGGCGCCGAAATTCGACTATCTCAGCGCCCACGGGGTGCGGCTTTTTCCACAGGACGGCTCCGGCGTCGTCTCGCGCGACCAGATCCTTGTCGCCTCAGCGGCTGTCGAGGAGACGGTGCCGGACGTGCAGGCCGCGATCCGGCTCGGTGCGCCGCGGGTCTCGCGCGCGCGGCTCCTCGCCGATCTTTTCAATTCGGCCGAAACGCCGATCGGCGTCGCCGGCACCTCGGGGAAGTCGACGACGGTTGCGATGATCGCCTGGATTCTTTCGGCGGCAGGGCGCGACCCGACGGTGATGAACGGCGCCGTCATGAAGAATTTCACGACGGAAGGCGCGCTTTTCACCAGCGCGCTTGTCGGTCAGGGCCCCGCCTTCGTCAGCGAAATCGACGAGAGCGACGGCTCGATCGCGATGTTCAACCCAAAGATCGCGGTGCTGAACAATGTCTCGCTCGACCACAAGTCGATGGAGGAATTGCGGGCGCTTTTCGGCGATTTTCTTGCGCGCGCCCAGATTGCGGTTCTCAACGCTGACAGCGAAGAGGTCATGTCTCTCAGCTCGCGCGCGGCGCTGACGGTCACTCACGGCGTTGAGGCGAAGGCTGACCTTGGCGCCGAAAATATAAGGGTCGCGCCCTTCGGCGTTTCCTTCGCGGCCGTCGACCGGCTTTCGGGCGCGCGCGCCGGGGTCGCGCTCAAAGTCCCCGGCCGCCACAATGTCTCAAACGCCCTTGCCGCCATCGCCGCGAGCCTCGCCGCCGGCGTCCGCTTTGAAGAGGCCGCGCGCGCGCTTTCGACCTTTGCGGGCGTAAGGCGCCGGTTCGAACTGGTCGGCGAGGCGGCGGGCGTCGCCGTCATCGACGATTTTGCGCACAACCCGGACAAGATCGCCGCGACGCTGAAGACGCTGCATGATTTTCCGGGGCGCCTGCTCGTGATGTTCCAGCCGCACGGTTTCAGCCCCTTGAAGAAAATGCGCGCGGAATTCATCGCGACCTTCGCCGATCATCTTGGTCCGGACGATATTCTCCTGATGCCGGAGCCCGCCTATTTCGGCGGCACGACCGACCGCAGCGTGTCGAGCGGCGACATCGCCGCCGGCGTCAACGCGGCAGGGGGCAACGCCGAGGCTTGCGCAACGCGCGAGGATTGCGGCCGGCGCCTCCTCGACCTTGCGCGGCCGGGCGATCGCATCATCGTCATGGGCGCGCGCGACGATACGCTGACGGTCTTCGCCGATGCGCTGGTCGCAGCGCTCAGGCAGCGGTGAGAACGCCGCGCTCCCGCCGCGCCGCCTTCATCCGCCATGCGACCGCGCCGAAGCCGAGCATCATCAGCGCCCAGGCGCCGGGCTCAGGCGTCGAGCCGGTGAGCACCGACAGGCGGAACGAGCTTCCGGTCGCTGAAAACGTCGAATTTCCGATGATCAGCGCGTTGCACCCGCCGAGCGCGGCGCACGACGCCTCAAACGGGTCGAGAAGCAGCGTCAAAGGCCCCGTCCCCGTCACCAGCGCGTAAAGGTTCGTCGTCGCCCCGCCAAGCGGCGTCGTCGTGCCCGCGGCGTTGGCGCTCGTGAAAACCCCGCCCACGAGACGTCCAAGGCGCACGAACACATAAGTCGTCGATGCGCTGACGGTCGTCACATCGATCGTGATGCGCTCGCCGATGATGGCGTTCGTCTGAAGGGGGTTCGCAAAACCAAGGCCGAGGGGCGTCGCGCCGCGGTTGAACAGCGTCGTCGTCGCCGGCGTATTGCCAAGAAGATTGTTCGGCCCGGAACCCGCGGCGGACTGGAAAACGCTGGTCGGAAACTGCGAAACCTCAGCCGAAGCGGGCGCAAGCCCCGCAGCAAAAGCCGCCGCCGCCAAAGCCAATAATGCGCGCATGAGACATTCCCCGTCCGCCTGCCCGCTAACTTGTTCCAAACAACCTCTAATTTGAGGTGGATTGGATCGATCAAATTTTATCGATCAGGCTATTGAACGGTGAACAACGTTCCGTGGCGCATCTCGGCCGCGGAGACGATCTCCCTGCCGGTCACGCGCACGGAATGAAGCCGCCCTTCGATCTCGCGCGCCCAGAACTCAAGGAAACGATTGAGCACCGGAAAGCGCGGCGCGATGTCGTAATCCTGCCAGAGATAAGTCTGAAGAAGCCGCGGGTGATCCGGAAGATGATAAAGAATTTCAGCCGTCGCCAGCCGGTAGCCCTGAAGCTGCAACGCAAGCGAAGAAGTCTCGGACATCGAACGCCCCCTCTACTCAACAAGGCGATGCTAACAGGCAAAGCTTGCGCAATTCATGCGAGGCGCGCAAGGGTTGGACGGTCATTAGTTCAACAAAAACAATATATTAGCAGCACCGCCCGGAGGCTGCTGATAAGGGGGGGCGAGGAGCGGAAGCGAATTGCAACGAGGCCCGAATTAAACCGAAATGGCTGAACTCGCGAATTCAACATACGGTCACCGTATGGTGCGATTCACTTCGCGTAATGCTTCATTACCCCATGGAAGCCCGCTTCCGTGCATCGAAAGACGGCGGACGTC
>DNZB01000384.1 GCA_003506635.1 Parvularcula sp. | reverse complement strand
TGGCTGTCGCGTTGGCGCTGTTCATTGCGGTCGAGCGCGCGATCGATGACGCCGAGATGGCGGTGAAAGAGATAGACGAGCGACCAGAGGAGGCTTTCGAGGTCGGCCTCAAGCCGCGTGTCGGACAAGGTCGCGATGAGCGCATCGACCATGTCGATGACGGCCCCCTCGGCGCACGCGGGGTCCGGCAAGGGCCGTGGATCGGGCTCCTCGCCATTCGGCCTCCAGCCGAAGAGCTGGAGTTCGTCGAGAAGATGGGCGGTCGGCGATGATGCGGGGGAATCGTCGGTGATGTCGGCGTCGCAGTCGATATCGGTCAGCATGGCGATGATCCTCGTCCTCTGGAAGCCGCGCACCGCGCGCGGCCTTTGATGGGCGGGATCCGCCGGAAGCGCCGCGCCGGCGCACCCATTCAGCCAAGTCGGCGATGCCGGCTCGAGCCTCTCGCTCGAGACTGTCTATTGGGCCGCAGCGAAGCGGAGGAGGACGGGACGCGGGTTTCTTGGCTCGCGAGGAATGGCGGTCTGCAAAGTATTCGAAGCGCAGCGGCGTCGCCCTCGATACGCCGCCAGGGGAAGAAACCCGGGGCCCGGCCTTGCGGCGGCGCGGCGCTTCCGGCCCCCTCGCCCAGGATTGAGGCCCGCGCGCGGCGTGCTGAACAAAGAAGAGGATAGTACGGCGCTTACCGATTGAAGAATGGCGACGACGTTCAGCCTATACGCATCGCCAGTCAGTGGCCGACGAAAAGCGCTGCGCGATCCTGCGGATGGAGTTGCGGGATAACTGACGCCGTCATTGCATCGCGACCGATGCGCAAGAGGTCGTCATTGAAGTCGTTGAGGCCTGGCAGAAGGATGACGGCGTCAACGCCTTCAGCGATCGCGCGCTTTCGGAGGCGCTCGGCGGCGCCCAAGCCAGCCTCATCGCGATCGGCGGCAATATAGAGCCGCCTCAGCGACGGCGGCAGTCGAACCGCGCCGAGGTTTTGCGCGGACAGAGCGGCGGCCATCGGCAACGCCGGCAGGATGGCCCGAAGCGAAAGTACGGTCTCGACGCCTTCGCCGACCATCATTATTTCGCCCGGATCACCGAAGCGCACTGCGTTGCCGGCGATTCGTCCCAGGGCCTTGCGCGGCGCGGCGAGCGGCGCTTTCGCCGATCCGTCGTTGGCGAGATAGGTGCGTTGAACGCCGGTGATGCGCCCCGATGGCTCACTGACGGCGGCAATTACTGCGGGCCGGTGTTCGGGTGACCGATGTCGGTCCGACCGATAGTAGCAATGGGGATGAAATCGCAGCGCCTCGAGTCCGCGCAAGTCGGATAGGCCGCGTGCTTTGAGATAGGTCGCAGCCAGTGTTCCTGCGATCGGCACTGAAGCAGCAAACAGGCGTTGCGCTGAAAGCGAGGAGTCTTGACCCGTTCGCCCGCGGTCAATCGGCGAATAGCACGAAGCAAGGCTGAGAAAACGCCGCGCTTCGTTGAGAACATCATGATGATCAGTGAGCCGGCAGGAGGCGGCAATGAGATCGAGAAGATCGCCATGTTCACCCGTCGCACCATCACACCATCGCCCTGCGGCGCCTTTGCCGGAGGAAGGCCCGGTGAGCCGCACGAAAAGGCTCCGCCCTTTCGCGCCGCGAACATCGCCGGCGATCCAGTAGGCGCCGACGCGCTTGCCGTTCGGCAGATAGCGCCGGCAAACGTCTTCGGCGCGCATGGCGAGACGGCGCGCGATCTCTCCGCTCGTTTCCGGCATGGCGTGCTCCATGAACAAGGCCCGCCTTTTGGGGCGGGCCTTGAGGTCAAGCGTGAATGAAAGCGGCCTGCGACCGGCTTCTATTCCGCTGCGATTGCGGCGGAGGCCGGGACATCGACTGACGTCGCTTCAGGCGTGTCGTGATCCATCGGCGGGCTGTCGCCCAAACGCGGATTCGCTTCGTCCGACGTGTCCACTGGACGACTCGTTCGCAAGCATGCCGGAAGCCACGCAATGTCGCCAAGCAAGTCCTCGGCGGCGCGCGCCATATCGGGTTTTTTCAGCGATGCAAGGCGTTCAACGGCGTCCTCGCCTTTCGCCTCGCGCATGGCGTCGAGGATCTGCGCTTTTGAGACGCGCAGGAAATACCCTTCAGCGGTCGGCTTCCAGCCGGCCTCGGCCACATCGAGGTTGATCGCGCTTGCGAGAATATCGGCATGGGCGAGCACGGCCGAGCGGCGGTCATAGGGCCTGAACACCGCGTCGACGGTCAGCGCGACGCAATGCGCGAAGAGCAGCGCGCGTTGCGCTTCCTCCATGGCGACGAGCGCCTCCCATAACGACTCTGGGTCGCCCGGAAGACAATCGGCAAAGGCCTGATGGCGGGCGTCGATCGACGCCGCGGCGGCGCTGTCGGAAAGGCCTGCGGCGCCGCTTCTCAGAACGCATTGCCGCGCCGCGATGTCGACGCAGCTCCCGGCCCCGTGCGCATAGAAGAGATCGAGGCAAAGCGTGTGCAGCGCCGCAATGAAGGCGACGTCGGGGCGCCTGGCAAGCGCGTCGCGTAGGGCCAGCGTCCGCCATTCGGTGAGCTCGACGCGGAGGCGGTCCGGCAGAGCGCGGCCCGCGCCGTCGTCCTCGCTCTCCTCCGCATCGTCGCTTTCTGGGTCAGCGACGTTCGATGCGTCACGCGCATCGACGTCCGCGTCGTCAGCAACGGCTCCATCGGTATCCTGAGGCGATACCGCTGTTTCGGCTGGCGCTTCGTCCTCTGGCTTTACGAAGCCGCGTTCGATGCGCAGGGCGCCGGATTGATCGACGCCAACGAAGACGCCGGCGCGGGTGATCTCCTCGGGCGAAAACCGGAACGGGCGCTCCTCGATCGCTTCGATCGCCGCCTCGAGTTCGCCGAAGCGCTTGTCCGCCTCTTCGGGCAGTTCCTCGGCGGCCTCATATTGCTCTTGCAGCGCCTCGAACTCGGCCTTGAGCGCATCATAGGTTTGCTGCTCGTCGCCGGTGAGCGGCGCGCGTTCGCCCTCAATGCGGCGGAGACCAAAGGTGTGGCCATACGGAAAATCTACGGCGGCCTCGACCCATTTCCAGCCTTCGGCGCGAATCTCGGCGGCGCAGGTTTCCAGTTTCTCGGCGACGAGGCGACCCAAGAGCCCTGCGTCCTGCAGCCAGCCGTCATCGGCGTCGGAAAAGAGATCGCGGAGGACTGTCCCGCCAGCTGCTTCATAGGCATCGGTTCCAATGAAGCGCGCCCGCTTGTCGCCGGCGCGGATGGCGCCTTCAGTCAGCAGGCGGCGAATGTGATAGGGCTCACGATTATTGCCGTTCTTCAGCGCCTCCCAGACTTGGCATTGGCGGTCATGGTCGCCGTTCACCGTGAACGCCATCAGCTGGTCGAGGGTCATCGCGTCGTCCGCGTAAGTGTCGAGCAGCGCCGGCGCGACGGCGGCGAGCTTCAGCCGCTGCTTCACGACCGCCGGCGTCACGAAAAAGGCGGCGGCGATCTCCTCCTC
>DNZB01000122.1:1498-2538 GCA_003506635.1 Parvularcula sp. | reverse complement strand
ACCTTGCCGCACAAAGCGGTGAATTGCGCGTAGAGCTGTATGATTCTGGACATTATCGCCCCTCCTTATTCGACGGTCGCGGCCGTCACGATGCCTGAATTTGCGATAATTCGCATGGTTTCTGCAATCACGGCGTCCGGCTGCTGATCAAGCGCGGCCTCGACCGCAGCGCCGAGTCGCTCGCCGGCGGCGATCGCTTCGATCACAAGGAAGGTCGCGGCATCAATCGTCTCGACAATGACGTCGCCATCAGGCCGCACGATCAGTACGCGCTCGCCCCCTTGGGAAAGTCGAAGCGGCCCGTCCTTCTTGTTGTGGTTGTGACTCCAGATCGCGTGGATCGGGTGAGGCGACGCCAACAGCGCCGTTGAGGGATGAAGCGTCAGCCGCGCCCGGTCCGCATGCTCGCCCACGATGCCGAACAGTTCGTCCGGGCGAAGCGATACCGACTCTTCTGCGTGATAGGCTTTGAGCCACGCGATTTCGAGACGCGCGATATCGGGCAGATAGGGAAGCACGCGCGCCGGTTCGAACTGCTCGAGGAACGCCGGCAAATGATCGCCATAACGGGCGACAAGCCGCGCTTGCGGCGGATGGGCGTGAAAATACTCATGCGCCATGAACCGGAAGAACCCGTCGCCGACGAGGCGGAAGACGACCGGAAACGCATCGTTCAAGACGCGCAAATAGGCCGCGCGGACATTGTTTCGATAGACGGCGACGCCGGCGCTGACGCGCGCGTCATTTCCCTTCGAAGGCGCTAGCGCGCCGATATCGGCGACGGAAAGCAGCGCCCGCGAAAAACCGCCATAGACACGCATGACGCATTCGGCGTCAGATTGCTGCACGATGCGCCTCGCTCAAACCGCCGGAATGCATGAAGGCGGCGGCGTTCGCCGCCTCGCGGGCGAGCGTGTCCAGCGCCGGCGTGTTCGTGTCCCACTCGATCAGCGTCGGGCGCGCCCCGGCGCGCTCGACGAAGCGCTGGTAAAGCGCCCAGACCTCGCCGCAGACGTGGTCGCCGTGATTGTCAACGAGGA
>DNZB01000122.1:0-1132 GCA_003506635.1 Parvularcula sp. | reverse complement strand
CCGATATTCGACGCGCTCACGAACACATTGTTGATGTCGAGAAGAAGTCCGCAGCCCGTCCGCCGCGCAAGTTCGTTAAGGAAGGCGGCTTCAGGAATATCATTGCAGGCCCACTCAAGATAGGAAGACGGATTCTCAATAAGGATCGGGCGCTTCAGACGCGTCTGGATTTGATCGACATGCGCGGCGATGGTCGCGAGCGTCTGCTCCGTCAAAGGCGGGGGCAATAGATCATTAAGGAATACGCCGTCGTCAGCGCTCCACGCGAGATGCTCGGAGATAAGCGCTGGTTCGACGCGATCAGCCAGCGCCGCAAGTCGATCGAGATGGCGTTCATCGAGAGGATCCCGCCCGCCGACGGACAGGCAGACGCCGTGCAACGAGACCGGAAAGCGGTCGCGGATCGCATCAAGCCAGCGCAAGGGCGGCCCGCCGGCGCCCATGAAATTCTCCGCATGGACTTCGAAGAAGCCCAATCCGTGCCGATTTGAAAGCGCGTCGCGGTAGTGGGCCGCCTTGAGGCCGACGCCGACCGAATCCGGCGTCATCTGGATTGCCGTGCTCATCGGCGCCGTCCGCGCGCGCCCCGGTAACGAGGCAGCGCCGCGACCATCAGCGCGACCGGGTCTGGGACGTCAAAGCGCCATGAACGCTGACCAGAAAAGGCACGATATAGGTCAGCCCGACCTTCCATAAAATAACAGGACCGCCGTTTAGGAAGGCGTCGCCCTGATTGATGCAGTTGAGCGCCGTTCCGACCAGCAGCGCCACCAATACGCCGCGTTTGCAGATGAGCGGCGTCAATCCTTGTATTGGCATGCTGAAGTCCAATCCGCGCTGCGCTCTGTTGGGTGCGGATTTCTATCGATTGGCGCGTAAGGTTCAATAGCGTCGGCGCCGCGGCGGCGTCGCCGGAGCAGGTCCGGCCGCTTTGAAAACACAAGGGGCCGCAGCCTTGCATGCCTTTTCCCTTGCTTATCCGGGTTCGACTATTCAGTCCGCAAACGCGGACCGACTCCGGCTCTGGGGGAGAGAGCAAGCCGGAGTCGGTTGCGCTTGGCGAAAGGGAAAGCCCTTACGCCAGGTCGCGATCCAGAGGCTCAAGGCTGCCTTCGCGGCCGCCCGGAAGTTC
>DNZB01000237.1 GCA_003506635.1 Parvularcula sp. | reverse complement strand
GCGACGGACGCCGGGGCGACCGGCCCCATCGCGAGCGCCACGCTGAGCCGCGCGAAGAGCGCAGCGACCCGCGCGAGAACGTCGCCGACGCGCCGGCCCCGGCCCCTGCGGCGGCCAGGCCCGTCCCGCAGGCGCAGGACCGTCAGCGTACGGCGCCGGCCCCCGACCGCCAGCGGTCGGAGCCGCGCGAAAAGGTCAAGGGCTTCGGCGCCGACATGCCGGCGTTCATGGCTCGTTAACGGCCAGGGCGTCGAGGGTACGTCAAGAATCCCGCCTGGTGCGTCCGTCTGCTGGCTATCACGCCGTTTGGGCGGAAATCCGGATTCCCCCTTCCGCCGGGCGCACTGATGCTTGCGGGCGCCGCCGGACAGGCTTAGCCGTTCCTTTACGCGGCGAGCCTAGGTTGCGGCGTTGGTGAGGCCAACGCCTGATCCGACGAGACCCCGACCGATGTCCGACAGTCTTTCGACGAGCTACCAGAACGCCGAGCGCGCGATCGCCGGCCTCAAAGCCGCGGGCCTTGCCGCGAGCACGAAAAATATCGAATTGTGGCTCCAGTTTTCGGAAGGGCGTAATCCGGCGCTCGCCCGCGACTTCCACAAGGCGACCCGCCCTGACGGCAAGCTTTTGCAAAGCGACGCTGACGCGCTTTACGACGCGCATATCCTGAAGCAGGGCCTGTCGCGCGACATCATCGACCTGATCCAGCGCTTTGAAGACGAGATGATGAAGATCGCCGATGTCGTCGAGTCGACCGGCGCGAATGCTTCGGGCAATTCCGACAAGCTGCGTTTCCTGTCGACCGAACTGAAGCGCTCGGCCTC
This sequence comes from Parvularcula sp., assembly GCA_003506635.1. Taxonomy (GTDB): domain Bacteria; phylum Pseudomonadota; class Alphaproteobacteria; order Caulobacterales; family Parvularculaceae; genus Amphiplicatus. Next base: position 5,617 of record DNZB01000237.1, on the reverse strand, counting down.
CGGCAATCCGGCGATCGGCGCGCTGATGGACAGCGTTCTTTCGGTCGCCAAATCCGTGCGCGAGGCGAATGAGCGGCTCGAAGATCAGCTCGCGAAATCGTCCGACGAGGTCGTGACGCTGCGCCGTAACATCGAGAACATCCAGCAAGAAGCGATGCTCGACCCGCTGACGGGGGTCAAAAACCGCAAGACCTTCGACACGGAGCTTTTGCGCCTGATGCGTGATGCGACCGGCGCCGGCCAGCCGCTCGCGCTTATCATGGCGGATGTCGATCACTTCAAGCAATTTAACGACCGCTGGGGCCACCAGACCGGGGACCACGTCTTGCGCCTCGTCGCCGACGTGATGAACGCCAACATCAAAGGCCAGGACGTCCTCGCGCGTTACGGCGGCGAGGAATTCGCGATCATTCTTCCCGGCACCACGCTACAAAATGCGGTCATGCTCGCTGACCGCATTCGAAAGGCGGTCGAATCGCGGCGGCTGAAGAAGCGGCGCACGGACGAGGACCTCGGCGTCGTCACGCTGTCGATGGGCGCGGCGCTCCTTCGATGGAATGACACGGCCGAAAGCCTGATCGAACGCGCCGACGGCCTGCTTTATTCAGCGAAGAATAAAGGCCGCAATTGCGTCGTCGACGAAGAGGGCGCAGATCCGTCCGGCGCGGAAACGAGTGCGGCCTAGCGCGCCGCCTTGTCCGCGTAGAGCGCGTGGTATTTGTCCATGAAGGTGCTGAGAAAGGCGTCGCGATCGACGTCGCCCATCGACTTGATGAGGTCTCCTTCGCGCGTTCCTGAAAGCTGTTCGGCGGCGCTGTTCGCAAAATCGCGATATCCGGCGCGGTCGCCGGCGAGCAGGAAGGCGGTCGCGGCGCGCAGCGCCGCCTCGCTGTCGGCGGGCGTCGCGGCGAAAAGAAAAGCGTAATCGTCCGCGGCGGCGCTCCAGCGCCGGGCTTCCCAATGGATGGCGGCGCGCAGCGCTCTTTCAGACGGCGACGCGGCCGCTTCAAGAAGCGCGGCGGCCGCCTCGTTCTTGCCGAGCCGCGCGAGCGCCGTCGCTTCGATAAGGCGCCGGCGGGCGTTCGTTTCAGTGTCGAGGCCGGCGATGCGAGTCGAACGCAAGCTGCGCAAAGCAGCATCAGGGGATTTCGCCTGAAGCTGCATTTCCGCAAGGTCGGCCGCGACACGCGAACGCTCAAGCCCGCGCAGGCGTTTCGACACCTGATGATCGAGAAGCGCCGCGGCGTCGGCGTAAAGGCCGAGGGCCCTCAATCGATCAGCCGCCTGACGGATGAGCGCGTCGCCCTCGCGGCCCGGCGGTGCAAAGGAGACATAGGCGAAGAAGAGGCGGGCGGCGTCTTCGGCGGTGAGATCGGCGCTGAAGAGATCGCCGAGGCGCGCGCCGATCGCCGCTTGCGCCGCGAGAGCGGCGTCGCTGTTCGGAAAGCGCGCCGCGACGCGCGCATACGCGGCAAAGCCGCGCGCGAAGTCCGCGCCGGCGAGCGCCAGCGCGCCTTCGCGCATCGCAAGGTCGCGGTCGAATGGTGCGCTGCGCCAGCGGAGCGAAAGGCGCTCCAGCGTATCAACCTTTTCGGTCAGGGCGGCTTCAGCGCGCATCGACCAGTCGTCCGCCGGATGTTTTGACGCGCGCTGGAACTGGGCGCGCGCGCGCGCCCCGTCGCCTTGCGCGAGATAAATCGCGCCGCGCAGGAACTGAAAGCGGGCGGTCGCCGAATTCGGCAGGCCGCCGGCTGCAGCGGAGTCGAGGGATTTGAGCGCGCGCGCGCCGTCGCCGGAAAAGACGTGCGCTTCGGCGCTGGCGAGATGATAATCGGCGTCGAATCCAAGCGGCGCTTCGGCCTTCGCGAAGGCCGCCGCGGCTTCCGCATAAGCCCCAAGGCGCGTCAGCGCCATCGCCCGATATCCGCCTAGCGCGAATTTTCCTTCCGCCGCCGCGGCCGCGTCACGATAGCGTTCAAAGCGGTAGAGCGCCTCGACGAGAAGCGCCTCGGCGTTCTCGCCGGGCGACCTCAATCGCCGGATCGCCGCGATCGTCTCCGGCCAGAGCGCGTGCGCGGCGTAAAATTCGCCAAGCGACAAGACCGCCGCGGCCTCGCCGCCGGACGCCGCCTGCAGATGCGCTTCTTCAGCGGCGGCAAATCCTTGATTTGCGGCTTGCGCCGCGATCGCCGCGCGGTCGGCGCCATGCGCGGCGCCCTGTGACAGCGCCAGGAGGCCGGCGGCGAGGAAAAAGGCCGCGCGCGCCGTCACGGCTGAACGCCGGCGGCGACGGGCGCCGCGATCTCGCGATTTGCGAGCGCGATCGTCAGGGCTTTGGCGCGCTCGGCGCTCATTTCGGCGAGGACGCCGGCGAGCGCTTGCGTGCGCATGCCGCTCGCGACCGGGAGAAGAATATCGTCATCGAGAATTTCAAAGATGCGCGCCGCGTCGCGCGCCTTCATGCGTTCGTAGGCGCTAGACAAAGCGGACAGCTCATCGTCACGCAACCGCGCGCGCCCGGCGTTCGTCAGGGCGATCACGTTCTTTTCCGCCTCCAGCGCCTTCGCGGCGGCGTCAATGCGCGCTTCAGCCGCTTCGAGCATTTTTTCCCGCGTATCAAGCTCGGCGGCGCGCGCATCAAGCGCCGCGCCGCGCGCGCTGAGGCTCTCTGAAAGGCGATCCGCAGCCGGCGTTGCGACGTCGGCGCGCTTGAGCGGGGCTTCGGCTGCGGCGGCGCCGGCGACGCTTACCCAGAGCCCGGCGGCCTTTAGCCCGCCGAGAGCGACAAGTGCGATCAGCAACACCGGCGCAAGCCTGACATTCCCGGAAGAAGGGGCGGTGCTCACGCCGCTCTCCTGTCCTGGCGCTTGGCCCCGACGGCGCGTACCTCGCGCAGAGCGTCCTCGATGCGCGTCGCGACGCGCTCGCCCGCGGCGGTCATCACGGAAAGGTCCGTCGCCAGCTTCTGTGCGCGGCCGGCGGCGGCCTGCAACTCCGCGCCCTTGATGACGCCGGCCGATTCAATGCGTTTCAAGGCCTCGTCGGCCTTCGCCGCCGCCTCGGCGAAAGTATCGAGCGCCGACTTCAACTCTACTTGCGCGCGCGCGAGTTTCTTCAGCCTGGCGTTGAGCATGACGCCGCCAAGCGCCGCAGCGGCGATTAATGCAATCAGCGCGATGTCGAGACCAAGGCCGAGGGTCATTGCGCCGCCTCCGCCGCCAGCGCCGCGGCGCGGCTGTCGATGGGCGTGTCGAGGCGAATGGCGATCGCTGCGCCGTGTTTGCCGATGCGGCCGGCCGCGACGGCCGCCGCCCCGATGCGCAGTTCGACCCGCGGATCGTTCGCCGGACCGAAGGTCATCGTGTCGCCGGCGGCGAGGCGCTGCACGTCGCCGATGCGCATGACGCGATCAGCGAGCACGGCGACGACATCGAGGGCCGCCTCGCCGACGCCAGCAGCCAGCGTCTCCCGCCAGGACGCCTCGACCACGTCAGCTTCCGCGGCGAAGCCGCGCCGCAATTTGCTTTCAATCGATTCAAGCGTCGCATAGGGCGCATAGATCGCGAGGCGCGACTGGCGATCGCCGAGCCGAACCTTGAATTTCGCGACGGCGCAAACGCTCGTCTCCTGAGCGACGGCGGCGAAGCGCGGCGAGGTCTCGATGCGTTCGAGGCCGAGCGAAAGCCGGTCGACCGGCCGGAACGCCTCATCGACGTCGGCGGTCATCGCCTGCAGCAGACGCTGCGCGACGGCTAGCTCGATCGCGGTCAGCGCGCGATCGTCTTCGCGGCCGGCGCCGCGGCGCCCGCCAAGGAGAAGATCGACAGCCTGACGGGTGAAGGCGGGGTCAGCGGCGATCAGCATTGCGCCGTGCAAGGGCGCCGAGCGCATGACGCCGATGACGCCGAAGGGCGATTGCGCTTGCACGAAGTCGCCGAACCGCGCGGACGAGACATTGTCGACCGCGACATCGGCGTTGTCGCCCGAAAGCTGGCGGAGCGTCGACGAAAACCGGCGCGCCGCGCGGTCGAAAATGACGTCGAGCATCGGCAGGCGCCGGTGCGCGACGAGCGCGGAGTTGACGAGCGCGCCAAGACCCGAGCGATCGACGCCGTCAGCCCCAAGATCGAAGCCGAGAAGGTCGCTGACCGGCGCGCCGTCAGCCCAGACGACTTCATCGCGGCCATCTTCAGCGGTTGCGAGGCGTGACAAGGGAGCGGCTCCTACTGAACGATGATCGATTTGACGGTGACGGAGCCCGCTGCCGCGGGAGCGATTGCAAGGTCGACGCGGCGCTTCAGCTCGACGTTCAGGCGCTCTTGCGCCGCCGAACCGTCAAGGTCTTCCGGGGTCAGCTCGCGCAGGAAAAAGGCGAGACGCTCGCGCAGCGCTGCGTTTTTTTCCTCAAGCGCCTTTCGCGCGGCGGCGTCAGCGGGCTCGATTTCAATCGTGAGTTTCAAAAGGCGCAGGCGCCCTTGCGCGTCCGCGGCGAGGTCCGTGACAAACGTCTCCTCGACGGGGTTCGTCGTCGAGGCGGCGAATCGCGAGGGCGAAGCGCGATCGGCCCGCGACAACAGCAGCGTCGAAACGCCGATCATGAAAGTGACTGCAAGCGAGAACAGCACAATGTGCTTGCCCGGCGTGCGCACGCGCACACGCGCAGTTTCCGCGCCGATCGTCATTACAGCATCGCTCATCGCGCGCCGCACCCGTTTCTGCTTCCTCACCGCGCCGATTAGGCGGCGAACACGGTTAAGGGATCGTTTCGGCGGCGCGCCTTGCCCGGCAATATTTTCCGCCCGCCGCCGGCGGCACGGCGTAACCCGTTGATTTTCCGGAGATCCATCGTGGCACGCGCATTGCCCCTTCTTCTGCGGGCGATTTCGTCCGCTAACGGATCATTAACCGATGGAAAACGCGATCATCGCCGGCCTGTCCAAGCAAATCGTGCTGACGCGCGCGCTTGAAACGACGGCGAACAACGTCGCCAACCAGACGACGGCCGGCTTCAAGGCGGATCATGTCGCCTTCGCCGAATATCTTCAGGTCATCGACCGCCGGTCAAGCGGCGATCCCTTGGTGTCGCTTGTCAGCGACCCGGACACGTACACGGACTTCGCGTCGGGCGCGATCGAGCAGACCTATCGCGACCTTGATTTCGCAATCGAAGGCGACGGCTTCTTCGCGGTCGAGACGGCGGGGGGCGTGCGCTATACGCGCGACGGCCGGTTCAGCGTCAACGCCTTCGGCGAGCTTGTGACGCGTTCGGGCGAACTCGCGCTTGACAGCGGCGGCTCGCCGATCCTCATCGATCCGGAGGCGGGGCCTGTGGTGGCGACGTCGGACGGCGAATTGCAGCAGCAAGGCGCGCCGGTCGCGCGGCTCGGCGTGTTTCTCGCCGACGACGCGCGCGTCCTGCGCAAAGCGGGCGACAATCTGTTTGCGTCGCCGGCGGAGCTGCAAACGGCCCCGGCGCCGCGCGTCCGGCAGGGGTTCACCGAAACTTCGAACGTCAATCCTGTCGCCGCCATGACCGACCTCATTGAGATTCTGCGCGCTTACGAACAGGCGGCGCAACTCACCGACATTTCAAGTGACCTTGCGCGCCGGGCGGTCG
>DNZB01000186.1:1132-3525 GCA_003506635.1 Parvularcula sp. | reverse complement strand
CGTTCTTCAAGCAGCGCCATCAAGGCGCCGGCGCCCGCAGGCTCAAGGCTGTCGATGACGATCTGGTATTTCGACTGGCCCGGAAAAGTTGTGAGCTTTCCCGTCGCCACAACTTCCATGCCTTGCTCTGGCGCGATCTTGAGGCGCTGCGCCGTGCCTTTCCACATGACGCCGGAGATCGTCGCATTCTCGTCCTTGAGGTCGAGATAGAGATGGCCGGACGCCGCGCGCGTGACGCGCCCAAGCTCGCCCTTGACGCGCACGAAGCCAAAGCCGTCTTCTATGACGCGCTTCACCGCGCCGGCGAGTTCGGTGACCGTATATTCATGGATGTTGTGCGTCGGTTGCACGTTCATGGTCGCTTCATGCACGGTTCGGCGGCCGAAATGAAGTTGCGCTTTCGCGTTTCCCCTCCCCATTCAAGGGAGGGTTCTGGATTCTGGACGATTGGGAGAACGTCATGAAAAAATTCCATTTGCTTGCTGCAACGGGCGCTGCAGGCCTCGCCGCCTGTCTGTCGCCGGAGTTCGGCCCGCCGCAGGGGGCGCCGTTCATCGATCCTTCCACGATCGCCCGCGCGATGTGCGGAGGAACCGAGGGCGCCGGTTTGAAGCGCCGCCAGCTGTTCGCCGCGATCGGCGCGGCGCAGGCGCAAGAACCTGCGGCGTCGCCTTTGGACGCGCTGAAGGCGCCCGTGGCCGGAATCGGCCGCAAGATCACCACCGCCAGTCCGAAGGCGCAGGCGCTGTTCGACGCCGGCCTGGCGCATTTGTGGAATTTCAACCACGGCGAGGCGAACAACGCCTTCAAGGCCGCGCAGGCCGAGGACCCCGATTGCGCCATGTGCTATTGGGGCGAGGCGTTCGCGCTCGGACCCAACATCAACCTGCCGATGGCGCCCGAGGCGAACGCGCCCGCCTTCGCCGCCGCGCGCGCGGCTTTTGACCGCAAGGCGAACGCGAGCGGCGAGGAACGCGCGCTGATCGACGCCATTCAAGTCCGCTACGCCAGGAAAGCGCCCGCCGACCGCAAGACCCTCGACCTCGCCTTCGCCGAAGCGATGGAAAGGGCGGCTGCGCAGTTTCCGGATGACGATTTCATTCTATCGACCGCCGCCGAGGCGAATATGGACACGCAGCCCTGGGACTACTGGGAAGCGGACGGGCGCACGGCGAAGGGCCGCGCCGGAAAGACGCTCGCGCTGCTTGAAGGCGTGCTCTCCCGCAATCCGGACTATCATCCGGCCATCCATCTTTACATCCATGCGACGGAAGCGACGACGAACCCGTTCCGGGCCGTTCAGTATGCGGATCGCCTTGCCGCGCTGTCGCCTGGCCTTGGGCACTTGATCCACATGCCCTCGCACACCTATGCGCGCATCGGCCGCTACAAGCAGTCGATGGCCCTGAATCTTGAGGCGGTGAAGGCGGACGAAGCGACGCTGGCGACGGGCCCCCAAAGCCCGATGTTCGAATTCGGCTATTACGTCCACAACGTGCATTTCGTCATGACGTCGGCGCAGATGGCGGGCGACCGCAAGACGGCGATCGCCATGGCGAAAAAGCTCGACGCCAAGATTCCGCTCGACATGGCGATCGCTGTGCCGCTCGCCGCGCCGATCAAGGCCGCGCCTTACTACGTCATGGCGCAGTTCGGCGCGCCCGCCGACGTCCTCGCGCTCGAAGAGCCTGGCGCTGAAGCCCCGTTCCTGCAAGCCGCCTGGCGTTATGCGCGGGGCGAGGCCTACGCCCGCGCCGGCGACGCCGCCGCAGCGCGCGAGGAAGCGGGGGAAATCGAGGCGATCCTTGAGGAGGAGGATTTCAAGCTTCTGGTCGACAACCTGATTCCAGCGCCCGACATCTTGAAAATCCAGCACCGCACCGTGCTGGCGCGCGCGAGCGCGGCGGAAGGCGACTTGCGCAAGGCGATCACGTTGATGGAGGAAGCCGTCGCGCTGCAAGAGGGCCTCAATTACACCGAGCCGCCCTACTGGTATTATCCAGCGAAGCAGACGCTCGCCGCGATGGTCCTGAAATCAGGCGATGCTGAGCGCGCCGAGCAGCTTTTCGTCGAATCACTGGCGGAGGTTCCGAACAATGGCTGGGCTTATTACGGCCTCGCTGAAGCCTATGGCGCACAAAGGGACAAGGCGGCGAAGAAATACGCCGCCAGCTTGATGAAGGGCGCCTGGCTCGGCGAGGACAGGCCGACCCTCGATCGTCTTTGAGATTGACTGCGCCCGGCGCTTTACGCCGGGCGCCTCCATCCGGCACTCTTTCGCGCCGCGAAGGACCGCCCATGACCGAAGTCGACGCCAAGACCCGCCCCCTTCTCGATATGATCGCCATGCTCGGCGCGCCGCCCTTGAGCCAGACGAGCCCGCAGCAATTTCG
>DNZB01000186.1:0-804 GCA_003506635.1 Parvularcula sp. | reverse complement strand
GTCGCCGGCGGCGCTGGTCCGATCCGTGCGCGGCTCTATGATTACGCCGGGACAGGGCGCGCCCGCCCGACGCTCGTCTATTATCATGGCGGCGGTTTCGTCTTCGGCGATCTCGACAGCCACGACCAGCTCTGCCGGCGGCTGGCGAAGGCGGGAGATTTGCGCGTCATCGCCATCGAGTACCGGCTCGCGCCGGAAGCGCCCTTCCCCGCCGCGGTCGAGGATGCATGGGCGGCCATCAACGATATCGTCGCGCGCGCCGAGGAACTTGGCGCCGACAGCGCGCGCATCGGCGTCGGCGGCGATTCCGCCGGGGCCAACCTCGCGACCGTCACGGCGCGGCGCGCCGCGATCGAGGGGGCGCCCGCGATCCGCCACCAATTGCTGTTCTATCCGGTGACGCAGTCCGTCCGCTCAACGCCGTCGCGCGAGAAATTCGCGGAAGGTTATTTCCTGACAAGAGAGGGCATGGACTGGTTCGACGGCCACTATCTGCCGAAGGACGCCGACCGGACCGATCCGAACATTTCGCCGCTCTTGCATCCAGCGCCGAAAAATCTCGCCCCCGCGCTCGTCATCACGGCCGGCTTCGATCCGCTGTTCGACGAGGGACGCGCATACGCCGAAGCGCTCTTGATGGCGGGCGTCGCCTGCCGCCATATTGACTATGCCGATCAGATCCACGGCTTTGCATCGTTCTGCAATTTCTCGTCGGTGGCCGAAGAAGCGATCGCCGACGCAGCGAACGACGTGCACGCGGCGCTGACGGGCGAGGCCGCCAGATAGAGCGCCGGGCGAAAAAGT
>DNZB01000244.1:4708-5606 GCA_003506635.1 Parvularcula sp. | reverse complement strand
GGCGCGCCGCCGCGACAAGCGATGCTTGAGGGCGAACTTCTTATGAAATGGACATCTGTTGTTTGCGCCGCGCTCGTCGCGGCGTCGCCGGCGACCGCGCGCGATCAAAAGAAGAAGGAGCCGGCGCCGGCGCCGCCGCCTCCGGCGGTCGAATATGAGCTCGACGATCCGCACATGGCCGAAGCGCTCGGCGAAGCTTGCCTCGCCGAGCCGGCGGAGGTCGAAACTTATGATTCGCGCGACAATGTAATGATCGCGAAGACGGATGCTGGCCGCGCTTTCTTTCACCTGAAGGGCCGATGCACGCCCAATGTCATGATCTTCGCTGACAAGATCGCGGGCGAAGACGGCGGGCGCTGCATCAAGGCCGGCGAAACGCTCGTCTTCACGTCAAGTTATGGCGACGCTGTAAAATGCGACGTCGTGAGCATCAACCGCTGGCTCGACGACAAGCCGATCGTCGATGATTAATGCGTCCTGAAGAAAAATAGTCGCTGGCTCCTTGCAGAACCACGCGATCAGTCAAAAGACTGACGCACAAGCCGGTTCAGGTTTCTTGCGCTTTGCGCAAGGCGCGCTCCGCTGCGAGGATCGCGGCAAGCCCCTCGCGATAGGTTGGAAAGCGCAGGATTACGCCCAGCGCGCTCTTCATGAGTGCGTTCGAAACGCGCTTGTTATCGGCGTAGAAGCTGCGCGCCATCCCCGAGAGCGCCGCCTGCTCGAACGGAATGAGCGGCGGCGGCGCGACGCCGAGGAGGCGGCAGGCGTATTCGATGACATCCTGCGGCGGCGCCGGTTCATCGTCAGCGAGGTTGAAGAGCGCGCCCGCGCCGGGATGCGCAAGGCTCGCCGCGAGCGCGGCCGCGATATCCTCGACATGCATGCGGTTGAAGACCTG
>DNZB01000244.1:0-4357 GCA_003506635.1 Parvularcula sp. | reverse complement strand
CGGAAGATGACGAGACGGGCGCGGCGCGCGCCGGCGAATTGGCGCCAGGCTTCTTCCGCGGCGATCCGCGCGACCGCGCGCGGGGCTGTCGCAAGAAGCGGCGAGGTTTCATCGGCCACGCCGCCTTGATAATCGCCATAGACGCCGTTGGTCGAAAGATAGCCGATGTAGGAAGGCGAAGCGCGCGCGGTCAGCGCCAAGGCTAGCGCGGGGCAGCCGCCTTCCGCAGGCGGCGTCGAAACGAGAAGCGCGTCGGCGCCTTCGGCCGCGCCGCCGGCGGCGCCCCAAGGGACAGGTTCGACGCCTTCACGCCGAAGATCGTCGGCGCGCGAAAGGTCGCGGAAGGTTCCGGCGACGCTCCAGCCGGCCCCTCGAAGCTGCACGGCGAGCTGGCCGGCGACATAACCGTAGCCGAGGCATAGGAGTTTTTTCATGGCTCGGAAGTCTAATCCCCGCCGGGGCGCGCTGTCTTCAAGGGGGGCGGGGGCGTCCCTTGCGGCTGCGGCCCAGTCGGCCGATGAGGGGCTGGAAATTCAACTGCGAAAGGATCGTCGCATGGGACTTCGTCAGGCGCTGCTCGCCGCCTGCGCCTTTTTGGCGGCGCCGGCTGCGCTCGCCGGCGGGCTTTCCGGCGACTACAACACCGGCCCCTCGCTCGTCGAGGAGGCGAAGGGCGCCTCGCTGAATATCCGATTTCATCCTTGCACTGACGATGCGACGACGGTCTGCGCGAGCGTTCTCGCGATGATCGAGCCCCAAGGTCCGTCGGGCCGGACGACGCTTCCGAACGGCGATCCGGTCGTCGGCGCAGTGATGATCCGCAAGCTGACCATGAAGCGCGAGAACGAATATCGCGGCGGCGAAATTCTGGCGATCGACGAATCGATGAAGAAGGGCAAGATGCTCTGGTACGGACTGAAGATCGACAAGAACTCCGACGGCGCGCTCGCCGTTACCGGATGTCTTGCGTTCATCTGCCCACGGAAGATGGTCTGGACGCCCGTCGCTTCTGACGCTCCGGCGCCCTGAAGGGTCCGCGCCCTTATGCATCGGCTGTTTGTCGCCATCGCCCTGCCGCAGCCGGTCGCGCGCGCGCTCGCGGCCTTGCAGGCAGGCGTGCGAGGCGCGCGCTGGCTCCCTGAGGAGAATTTTCACCTGACGCTTGCCTTCATCGGCGAGGTCGATCGCCACGGCCTTCAGGAGGCGGCATCCGCGCTCGCCGGCGTCGCCGCCCCGGCGTTCGATCTGAGGCTGTCCGGATGCGGCTATTTCGGCGATCGCAAGCCGCGCGCCATATGGGCGGGCGCGGCGCCTTCGGCGGCGCTTTCTCACCTGCAATCGAAAGTCGACGTGGCGCTAAGGCGCGCCGGACTCATCGACGACAAGCGGAAGTTCACGCCGCATGTGACGCTCGCTTATCTCCACGGCGTCCCGAAGGACGAAGCGGCGCTTTATTGCGCCGCGAACGGACTATTCGCCGCGGGGCCTTTCCCGGTCGACGAATTTCACCTATTCGAATCGCATCTTGGGTCAGAGGCGGCCCATTACGAAATCGCAGCAAGCTATTCGCTTTCCGCGACCTGACCGGGAAGCGCGCCGGCGCCGCTTCAAATCCGCGCGCCGCCATGACTGGCATCGGGCGCCGCCAGGGCGGTGAGAGCGGATCAATCGCGAATCGGCGATGAGGCCTTGTCGCGGGCGGATGTTCCAAAACCATCGAAAAAGCGCGCGTAAAGCCCGATCGCTTTTATGTGAATCGCGGGCCCTTTGGGAAAGTCGGGGAAGGGTCTAGAAGCCGGGCGTCCAATTTGGAGTTTCCCATGCAATACACGACTTCCAGCGTCGCCACAGCGGCGATCGACCAGATGTTTCGCGGGCTTCAAGGCTGCCTCGACAAGGCGGCCGCGCACGGCAAGTCGACCGGCGTCGAGGATTCGGTCTACACCAGCTGGCGTCTTGCCCCCGACATGTTCACGATGGCCCGCCAGGTGCAGATCGCTTGCGACATCGCGGTCAGGGGCCTGACGCGACTTTCCGGCGCCGAGCCGCCGTCCTTCCCCGACACCGAGACGACCTTCGCCCAATTGAAAGAGCGGATCGCGAAGGCGCATGCGCACATCAAGGACCTTGACCGCGCAAAGATCGACGCAAACCCCGACGCCGACATCACCGTGCCGATGCGCGATCAGGCGATGACGATGAAGCGCCATCAGTTCCTGCAGAACTTCATCTTGCCGAACGTCTATTTTCACGTCACGGCGGCGTATTTGAACCTGCGCAACGCCGGCGTGCCGCTCGGCAAGAGCGACTTTCTCGCGCGGTGAATGCGCCGCCGCGGATCGTCGTATTAACCGGCGCCGGCGTCTCGGCCGATTCCGGCGTATCGACGTTCCGCGATCCGGACGGGATCTGGTCGAAGCATGACTGGCGCGAGGTCGCAACGCCCGAGGGCTTCGCCGCCGACCCCGCGCTGGTCCATTCATTTTACAATGCGCGGCGCGCAAGCCTGAAAGCGGTCGCGCCGAATGCTGCGCATTTGGCGCTCGCCAGGCTTGAAGCGCTTCTCGGCGCGGGGCTGACGCTGGTCACGCAGAATGTCGATGATCTGCATGAGCGGGCGGGCTCGGTCCATGTCATTCACATGCATGGCGAGCTTATGAAGGCGGCGTGCGCCGTCTGCGGCGCGCGCCATCGCTGGACCGGCGATCTTTCCGTCGAAACGCGCTGCCCCGACTGCAAGGCGGCGGCCGGCATGCGGCCCGACGTCGTCTGGTTCGGCGAAATTCCGCGGCGCATGGACGAGATCGCGGCGGCGATCGCGGGGGCTGATCTCTTTGTCTCGATCGGAACGTCGGGCTCGGTCTATCCGGCCTCCGGTTTCGTCGCGGAGGCGCGATCAATCGGTGTTCCTTGCACCGAGCTTAATCTTGAACCATCGGAAAACGCCTCAGCGTTCGGCGACCGCCGCTATGGCCGCGCCGCCGAGATCGTTCCCGCATGGGTCGAGGAAATTGCGCGCGGGCGCGCTTGTCAGCGGACGAACTGAACCGTCACGGTCTTTCCCGTTTCGACCGTCGCAACCCCGTCAACCGTGCGCGGCGAAAAGCGCATGTCGTAAACGGCGCGCAGGGCCGCTGAATTGAAGCAGCGATTTTCGCTTGATGCGACGCTCGCCGAAACGGGTCTGCCTTCCGGCGTTATTGAGAACATGACGGAGACGCCGACTTTTGCGCTCGAACGCGCGGCGCAGCGCTCAGGATATTCAGGCGCGGCGGAACGTGAGACACGCGCCGGAACGATCACCGGTTCCGGCATGGGCGCCGGCTCAACGGGCGCCTCGACGGCGGGGGCGGCGATCAAAACTGGCGCGGGCGTTTCCTCGACGATGGGCGCCGGCGCTTCGATCACGACGGGTTTTTTGGGCTTCGGCTTCGGCGCCGGCGGCTTCACGGCGGCGATGGCGGGCAGGGCCTCGATCGGTTCGACGACACGTGGCGCTAGTTGGACAACCGGGGCCTGCGTTTCGATGACAACAGGCGCCGGCGCCGGCGCTTCAGCAATCACGGCCGGCGCGGGCGCGATGACAGGAGCGGGCGCTGCGGGCTGGGCGGCGCGCCCGGCGATAAAAGCGACGACCGCAACAGCGGCGCCGGCGCCAAGCCACGTCACCACCTTGCCGGCCTCAAGTCGGTGCGCGGGCGCAACCGAAGCGACAGTGGTGACTTCGGGCGGGGGGGGAAGCGGCGCCGCCGGAACCAGCGCCGTTGACTGCATCAAGAGCGGCGCGCCAGCGCGCGCGGGCTCGACCGAGGCTGTCTCAGCGGCATGCGCCTGCATCACTTCGCGAACGATCGCGGCTTGCACGGGCGCGGCGAGCGGGGCAAAGCCCGCTTCCTGTTTGTAAGCGCGCGCAAAGGCGTCAGCGTCGAGCCCGAGGAACTGCGCATAGGCTTTGACGAAGCCCGCGGTGAAGGGCGTTGCGGGAAGCGACGCCCGATCGCCGGTTTCGATCGCCGCGATGTGGGCGATCTTGATCTTTGTTCCGGCATGGACGTCGGCGTGCGTCAGTCCCTTCGCTTTGCGTGTCGCCGCGAGTTTCAGACCGACCGGCGCGCCGCTGTCGAGGTTAAGATCGCCGAGATCAGGCTCCGCCGCGGGCGTTTTCAAGACGACGACGTCGGCGATGTTCTGATGCGGCGCAGCCATGGCGTTTTTCCCTCGCGAAACAATGTCTCGTTTCGGGAGAAAGCACGTCTCGCGCCAATTGCGGGATCAGGCGCCGCCGGTCAGCGCGCCGTAAAGTTCCGGCCGACGATCGCGGAAGAAGCCCCAACCCGCGCGCAGCTCTGCGATAAGG
>DNZB01000242.1:2610-7224 GCA_003506635.1 Parvularcula sp. | reverse complement strand
TTCTCATAGAGTTTGTCGCCGACCACAGCGACGGGGCCCTCGTGCAGGATAGGTTGCTTGCCGGCGCCGTCTGGAATGCCGCGCTGAACGACAAGTCCGTAGGGCGCAATGCGCGCCTCAGTCGCGCCGTCATTGCGCACGGCCTGCTTCACGGTGAACATGAAGTCAGCATCGACGGAGTAGGTCTTGGTGAACGTCAGATCGCCGGCGCGCGCGGTCATCACGACCGGCGAGCCCGGAGACAGCGTCGCCCCTGCGGGCGCCGACCATGTCACCCGCTCGGTTCGCACCCCGCCGGACGCGCCGTCCTGAACCGCGACGAACCCTTGTTCAACGTAATGACCATGTTCTGTGTCGTCCGGAGAGAGGAGCCGGATCATCGCGCTGTTCGGGTCAATCGTCTCGCGATAATTCTTGAGCGACAGATCGTCGATGCGCCCGCCCGCGAGGTTAATCGAGCCCACGAGGCTCGGCGTATCGATTTTGACCCGGCCCGGCGCCTTCGTGAGCGCTTCTTCGACCGTCAGCGTCACCGGCGACAGGCTCACGCCGGCGATCCCGCCTTCGGGGCTTTCCACCTTTGGTGCGGCGGCGGCCTCGGCCGCGCGCGCGGCGCGGATGGCCTCCCGCTGCGGACCGATGACGAACGCGTCCCATCCGATCAGGACAGCCGCCGTCAGGACGATGAAAAGGATGACGTTGCGATCCATGAAATTCTCTTGATGAGCGTCGGAAGGACGGCCGCCTCGCCCCATGCAAGGCGCGACCTATGTGGGGTTGGCAGTGAGCCTTAAAAGGGCGCGCTTCATATCGTCAAGAAGAACGCTGAACTCAGCCGTCAGGGCGGCGGGACGCGCGATAGCGACATAGTCAAAGCCCGGCGTGGCGTTTTCAGGAAAGACTAGGCGCGCCGCCGCACGGAGGCGCCGCTTGATTCGGTTGCGGACGACGGCGTTCCCGAGTTTCCCGGTCACGGTGAGGCCGAGTCGCGCTTTGGAAAGTCCGTTGGCGGATTTCCCACGCGCCATCAGCAGCGTCGCCGATCCGGCCTTCAGCCCCGATTGCGCGGCCACAAAGTCGCTCCGCTTGCGCAGAACGATGATCGTCGTACGAGACCGGGCAGGCGGAATCAGGCGGAGAGCTTCTTGCGGCCCTTGGACCGGCGGCGCGCCAGAACCTTGCGGCCGTTCTTGGTCGCAAGACGTGCCCGGAAGCCGTGGCGGCGCTTGCGAACGAGCTTGCTCGGTTGATAAGTGCGCTTCATCGTCAATCTCGCGGAATGCCGGAAAACGGCGGTATCCGCCGTGAGGGCGAGGCTCTTAGACGAGGGGACTGGGGCCGTCAAGCGAGCGGCAGCAGCCCCCGAACCCGCCCGGCATCGCGCTTTCGTGACGCCTGGCAAAGCTAAAATCATGTGGCGGGCATGGGGTCTTGGCCGCGAACCTGATAGGGGGCCCCTGCTCGCGCCGACAGCGCCGGGTGCCGAAAACCAGAGGGCCCTCATGTCCGATCCAGCCGCGCGTTCCAATAACGGTTTTGCCCGCTTCCTTCCGCTTGCGATTGTCGCAGTCGCCCTTGTCGCGTTTTTCCTGCTTGACCTCGACCGGTTTTTCTCGCTCGCCACCCTGCGCGACAACCGCGCGGCGCTTAAGGCTTGGGTGTCGGAATCCCCGGTTCTCGCCGTCGCCGCCTTCATGGCGGTTTATACGGCCGCAGTCGCCATCTCGTTTCCGGGGGCATCGATCCTGACCGTTTTCGGCGGCTTCCTGTTCGGGCTCGTCGTCGGCGTGCCCGCGATCGTCGTCGCAGCGACGCTTGGAGCGACGATCGTATACTTTGCGGCAAGATCAGCGGCGGGGGATTTTTTCCGAAAGCGCGCAAAGGGATTCCTGGCGCAGATGGAAAAGGGCTTTCGGGAAGATGAACTCAGCTACATGTTCTTGTTGCGGCTCGCCCCGGTGTTTCCGTTCTGGGCCGTCAATATCGGCGCTGGCGCGCTCGGCGTGTCGTTGCGCAATTACGTCATCGGCACGCTGTTCGGCGCGATGCCTGGCTCCTTCGTGTACGCGAGCATCGGCAATGCGGCCGGCGCCGCCTTCGACGCCGGCGAGAACGTAACGCTTTCGGGCATCCTCCTGAAGCCGACGACGCTGCTGCCTCTGGCCGGCCTCGCCGCGCTTGCGCTATTGCCGATCATCATCAAGAAGTTCGGCAAGAAGGACGCTGCCTGAATGCCTCAAAAAATCGAAGCCGACATCTGCGTCATCGGCGCCGGGTCCGCCGGTCTTTCGTTCGCCGCCGGCGCCGCGCAGCTCGGCCGCAAGGTCGTGCTGGTCGAGAAAGGCGAGATGGGCGGGGACTGCCTCAATTATGGCTGCGTTCCGTCAAAAGCGCTAATCGCGGCGGCCCGCCATGCAGCCGCGATCAGGGAGGCAATGGTTTTCGGCGTGGCGGCGGGCGAGCCGGAAGTTGATTTCGCGGCGGTCATGGATCACGTTCGATCCGTTATCGCCGCCATCGCTCCGCATGACAGCGTCGAACGATTCGAAGGCTTGGGCGTAATTGTCATTCGCGCGCGGGCGGAATTTACGGGACCCCGAGCCGTCAAGGCGGGCGACGCGGAGATCATCGCGAAGCATTTCATCATCGCCACCGGGTCGTCGCCTTCGACCCCGCCGATTCCAGGTCTTGCCGAGACGGCGCACTTCACCAATGAGACGATCTTCGCCAACCGCGTCCGGCCTTCGCACCTGATCGTCATCGGCGGCGGACCGATCGGAACGGAGCTGGCGCAGGCGCACCGCCGGCTCGGCTCGGCAGTGACGATCGTCGACGGTTTGACCATCCTCAATCGCGAGGACCCCGAAGCGGTCGAAATCGTCCGTAGACGGCTCATCGCTGAAGGCGTCGCTCTTCGCGAAAAGGTGAAAATCGCGGGCGTTTCAGGCGCTGGCGGCCGCGCTCAAGTCGCGCTTGAAGGCGGCGAGATCATTGAGGGTTCGCATTTGCTCGTCGCCGCCGGACGGCGCGCAAATCTCGACGGCCTCGGCATCGAGAAGGCGGGCGTCGAACTCGAAAAAGGGAGGCTGAAGCTCGACGACCGCCTGCGGACGTCGAACAAGCGCATCTACGCGGCGGGCGATGCGGCGGGCGGCCTCCAGTTCACCCATCTGGCGGGCGATCACGCCTCCACGCTTGTCCGAAACATCCTGTTCAAGACGCCCGCAAAACGCCGCGACGCCCTTGCCCCGCGGGCGACCTATTGCGACCCGGAAATCGCGGCAGTGGGCCTTAGTGAAACTGAGGCGAAAGCCGCCGATCCTTCTTCCCGGACCGTCAAATGGCCGCTCAAGGACAATGACCGCGCGCAAGCGGAACGCGACACCGAAGGCTTCATCAAGGCCTTCGTCGGCAAGGGAGGGCGCATCCTCGGAGCGACGATCGCAGGCGCCGGCGCCGGCGACCTTATCGGCTTGTGGTCATTCGCGCTCGCCAATCGATTGAAGATCGGCGCCATGACCGCTTATATCGCTCCCTACCCGACGCGCGGCGAAATATCGAAGCGCGCCGGCGGCGCGTATTTCACGCCGACGCTGTTTTCCGATCGCACGCGTTTGCTGGTCAAGATGCTCGCGGCGTTCGATTGACGGGAAGAAGGGCCGTTCAGCCGATGGATGCGAAACAGACGTTCGCCGACCGCGTGCGGCGATCGCTGTCCGCAAAGCTCCTTATCCTGACGATCATCTTCGTCTTCATCGCCGAACTTATTGTATTAATTCCTTCGATTTCCGACCGGCGCGTCAGCTGGCTGCGCGACCGTCTCGACGCCGCCTACCTCGTCGGGCTCGCGCTCGCCTCGCCTGAACAGATGATCGAGCGGGAAACCGCTGAAAAGCTCTTCGAAACGGCGAACATCCTCGGCGTCATCATCGACAGCGACGGCGCGCGCATGCCGGTGATGACGGCGCGCCTCACAGCGGAACAGCGTCAAGCGACGCTATTCGTCAATCTCGAACGCGCTACGCCGCAATTGCAGATCGTCAGCGCCTGGATGACAGTCTTTTCGAGCGGCGATCATTCGATACGCGTCGTCGGGAGGCCGGAAAACGCGCAGGGCGTCGAGATTGACATGTTCGTATCGCAAGCCGCGCTGCGCCGAAATCTGCAAGTCTTCGCCTGCAATGTCTTCCTGTTGTCAATCCTCATTTCGTCGTTCACCGCCGGCCTCGTCTACGCTGCGCTCAACGCGATGATTGTCGGACCGGTTAAGCGGGTGACGCGCAACATGATGCGGTTCGAGCAGAGTCCGGAGGACGCCGGCGCAATTCTCGTTCCGACGCGACGATTCGACGAGATCGGCGTCGCCGAACGCAGTCTCGCCTCGCTAGAGCGCCGGACGCAGTCCCTGCTGGCGGAGCGCCGGCGGCTCGCCGCGCTTGGCGCCGGCATCTCGAAGATCAGCCACGACTTGCGCAATATTCTCGCTTCCGCACAGCTGATGTCTGACCGGCTCGCGAAGAGCGACGATCCGCGCGTCAGAAAACTGACGCCGCGGCTTATCGCGGCGCTAGACCGCGCAATCGCGCTAAGCCGCGACACGTTGAGCTATGCGCG
>DNZB01000242.1:0-2254 GCA_003506635.1 Parvularcula sp. | reverse complement strand
TGAAGCGCCGGCGGGATTGATCGTGCGGGCCGATCCGACGCAGCTCTATCGCGCGGTCTTCAATCTTGTGCGCAACGCGGTCGAGGCGCTGGCGCCCCCGGACGGGGACGGGAAGCCGCAACCGAGGCCGGGCGCAAGCGTCGCCATCCACGCCGCGCAAACGACCGACCGCGTTTCGATCGACGTAATCGATAACGGCCCCGGCCTGCCTCAAGCCGCGATCGACAGCCTGTTTGAGCCGTTCAAAGGATCGCTCAAGCCAGGCGGCTCGGGACTTGGCGTCGCCATCGCGCTTGAAATCGCGCGCGCTCATGGGGGCGGTTTGGCGCTC
The DNA here is from genome assembly GCA_003506635.1 of Parvularcula sp. Lineage (GTDB taxonomy): Bacteria > Pseudomonadota > Alphaproteobacteria > Caulobacterales > Parvularculaceae > Amphiplicatus. Next base: position 1,923 of record DNZB01000242.1, on the reverse strand, counting down.
GTCAAATCAGACGGCGACGGTGCGACTTTCCGGCTCACCTTGCCGCACGCTCTCGATCAATAGGCGCCGACGCCGCCGTCAGGTTCGCGCGGGTCCGCCGCGCCGAGCAGCGTTCCGTCGTAAAGCATGACAGTGTTGGTGCGCCCCATCGGCCGCTGCTGCAGCGCACCGGTCTCCGAGCGCGAAAAAATGAACCCGCGCTCTTCCATGATTTTGATGGTGTCGAGCGAAACGCCAGGCTCTGCGGTGATACGGTCAGGCTGCCATTGGTGGTGGACCTTGGGGCTGGCGTTCGCCTGCATCGGGTTCATGCCGAATTCGAGAAGATTGAGTACGTTCTGGAGAACGATATTAATGATGGTCGATCCGCCGGGGGTCCCCGTCGCAAACACCGCCTTGCCGTCCTTCACCACGATCGTCGGCGTCATGGAGGACAGCGGCCGCTTCCGCGGCCCGATCTCGTTTGCTAGGCCGCCGAGCAAGCCGTAGCCGTTCGGAGCGCCGGGCTTTGACGAAAAGTCGTCCATCTCATTGTTCAGAAGGAAGCCGGCCCCATCGACGCTATAGCTTGACCCGAAGGTGAAATTCAGCGTCGTCGTCACGGCGACGGCGTTGCCGTTCTTGTCCATCACCGAATAATGCGTCGTCTGTTCGCTTTCGCCGGCCGGCCCCAGTCCCGGCGCCACGTCTGCAGATTTTGTCGCGCGCTTCGGGTTGATCTGCTCCCGCAGTTTTGCGGCGTAAGCGCCGGACGTCAGCGCCTCGACCGGCACGTTGAAGAAATCAGGATCGCCGAGATAAGCGGAGCGGTCAGCGTAAGCGCGCCGCATCGTTTCGACGAGAAGCCCCAGATAATCGGCGCTGTTATGCCCCATCGCCGCGAGATCGTAACCCTCAAGAACATTCAGCATCTCTATCAGATGAACACCGCCGGAGGACGGCGGCGGCATCGAAATGATTTCATATCCGCGAAAGGTTCCGGTGACCGCCGTGCGCTCCACCGCCCTGTAGGACTTCAGATCCTCATGCGTCATGAGGCCGCCACTGGCCGCCATCTCGGCGACGATGAGGTCAGCGACCGGTCCCTCGTAGAAGCCCTTGGCGCCGGATTTCGCGATCGCCTTCAATGTGCGCGCAAGATCCTTCTGAACAAGTATGTCGCCTTGTTCGAACGCCGATCCCTTACGCGTGAAGTATCCGACGGACGAAGGATCGCGTTTGAACCTGTCAGAATATTCGCCGAGCGCGTCAGCAAGCGAATCCGTCACCGGAAAGCCCTTGTCGGCGAGACGGATCGCCGGCGCCAACACTTCTTCAAGCGGCATCGTTCCGTATTTTTCGAGCGCCGCCGTCAGGCCCATCACCGAACCCGGCACCCCCGCCGACAGATGGCTGAACCGCGCGCGCTGATTATCAACTTCGCCCGCGGCGTCGAGAAACATGTCGCGCGTCGCCGCCGCCGGCGCCATTTCGCGGTAGTCGATGGCGATAACGTCTTTTCGATTAGCGAGTTTGATGAGCATAAAGCCGCCGCCGCCGATATTGCCGGCCTGGGGATGGGTGACGGCGAGCGCAAAGCCTGTGGCGACGGCGGCGTCGACGACATTTCCGCCCCTCTTCAGGATATCGCGACCGACCTCGGCGGCGAGCCGGTCCTGTGCGGCGACCATGCCGTTTTCGGATTCGACCGGATGAAAGATCGAGCGATAGGAAATAAGCGCGTTCGCGCCGGACGCCTCAGCTGCCGTCTGCGCAAGCGCCGGCCCCGCGGCGAACATCAAGGCTGCGCTTAGGTTTAAGGCTCGCAATCTGAACATCATCACGCTCCGCAGCCGGCCCACCCGCTTACAAACTTCCGGCGATCATGGCAAAGCAGGCTGGCGCCTTGATGACAGGAAGTGCCATGAGCGGATGCGGCCCGCG
>DNZB01000002.1:464-4592 GCA_003506635.1 Parvularcula sp. | reverse complement strand
ACGATCGTGCGTTATCTCGGGACCTGCGACGGCAATATGGAGGAAGGATCCATGCGCGCCGACGTCAATGTCTCCGTGCGCCGTCCGGGCGAGAAATTCGGCACACGGACGGAAACGAAAAACGTCAATTCGATCCGCTATGTTCGCCAGGTCGTCGACTATGAAGCGCGCCGCCAGATCGAGGTTCTGGAGCGCGGCGGCGTGATCGACCAGGAAACGCGCCTCTTCAACGTCGCAACGGGCGAGACGCGCACCATGCGTTCGAAGGAGGACGCGCATGATTACCGCTATTTCCCGGACCCCGACCTCCTGCCGCTCGAACTCGACGCCGCGTTCGTCGAGCGGATCAGGGCGAGCCTTCCCGAACTTCCCGACGCCAAGAAGCGCCGCTTCATGAAGGATTACGGGCTTTCGGCCTATGACGCGGCGGTGCTGAGCCAGGACAGGGACAAGGCGGATTATTTCGAAACGGTCGCGAAGGGGCGCGACGGCAAGCTCGCCGCCAACTGGGTGACGACGGAGCTGTTCGGCGCGCTCAACAAGGCGGGCAAGGATATCGGCCAAACGCCGATCACGGCGCCGATGCTCGGCAAGCTTGTCGAACTCATTTCCGACGGCACGATTTCAGGGCGCATCGCCAAGGACGTGTTCGCGATCATGCTCGAGGGCGGCGGCGACCCCGCGGCGATCGTCGAGGAGCGCGGCCTCAAACAGGTGACGGACGCCGGGGCCATCGAACAGGCGGTCGACGCCATCATCGCCGCGAATCCGGAGCAGGCGGCGGCCGTGAAAGAAAAGCCCAAGACCTTCGGATGGTTCGTCGGCCAGGTGATGAAGGCGACCGGCGGCAAGGCGAACCCCGCCGCGGTCAACGACATCCTCAAGAAAAAGCTGGGCGTCGAATGAGGAGACAGGTTCTGCGCGCGACGCTCGCCGCGGCGGGCTGCGCCCACGCTCCAGCGCCGGCGCCGGTTTTGGACCGCACGATGCGCGTCCGCCTTGGCGACGACGCTTCGGCCCTGACGCCGGCGGGCGCGTTGATATCGCCGATCTCCACCGCTTCTTCAGCGGCCACGACGCAACGACGCTCGACCCGCTGCCCAACGGGCGGGCTTTGCGATAGTCTCGCCCCGGGCAAGGGCGAAGCGAAGGAGAAATGACGATGCGTTATCCGGTTTTGTTTGCGCTCGCCGCCGCCGGCTGCGCGACGACGGCGGGGGAGCCCGTCAATGAGGGCGCCGCGGCGCGGCTCGCCGGCCTGCAGCGCACGGGCGAGGTAAAAACCTGCCTTAACCTGACGCTCCTTAACGAGATCACCGCGGTCGATGAAAAGACGCTGCTCATCCGTTCGGGCGCGAACAACTGGTATGTCAGCGACCTCAAGACGCGCTGCCGCGGCGTCGTCGGCCGCGGGGCCCGCATTGAATATTCGACGTCGCTGTCGCAGCTCTGCCGCAACGACATCTTGCGCATCGTCGATAACACGAACGGATTCCTGACGGGGTCCTGCGGCATGGGGTCGTTCGAACGGCTCGAACCGAAGCCTGCGGCTGAATAGTTCGTATACGGACGAAACGCGATGACGCCGCCGGCCAGGCGCCTTGAAGCGCTCTTCTCGTTTCGGGGCGTTGCAGCAGCGGCGAGCCTTTACGCCGGCGTCAACGCCGCGCTGACGCTCGCCGCGGGCCCGGCGCTCGCGCTCGACGACGTGAAGCTCAACGTGCTGACGCAGTCGCTCGAAGGCGGTTATCTCCCCGACAACCCGCCGCTCTTCGAATGGACGCTTGTCGCCGCGCAACGGGTTCTCGGTCCGACGCTCGCGAGCTTCGTCGCGGTGAAGTCGCTCTTTCTGGTCGCGACCGCGCTCTTCACCTTCCTCGCGGCGAAAGAGGCGACGGGCGACAGGCGCGTCGCCGCAGCCGCCGCGCTCGCGCTGCCGCTCATCCCGCAATTCGGCTGGAGCTTTCATCAGACGCTGACGCATACGACGGCGCTGTTCGCCGCGACGGCGTTATTCTGGTTTGCGCTGCTGCGCCTTGAACGGCGCCGCCGCGGCCTTGACTATGCGATTTTCGGGTTCGCGCTTGGTTTGGGTTTTCTTTCGAAATATTCTTTCCTCGCCGCCGGCGTCGCCGCGCTTCTCGCGGCGCTGATGCGCCGGCCGCTGCGCGGCGCGCTGCTGTCGCCGAAGATCGCCGTTGCGGCGCTTGCGGCGGGCGCGGCCGCCGCGCCGCATGTTCTCTGGGCGGCGTCGGCGGACCTTCAGTCAACGGAGCTTTTATACGGCCGTCTCGCCGACAAGGGGCCTTATCTTGCGCGCGCCGCCAAGGGGCTCGGCGCCGTACTGTGGGCGGCGATTTCACTTCTCGCGCCGGCGGCCGTCATCGCGCTGGCCGCGGCGCGCGGCCGCGTCAGGGCGCTGACCGGCGCCGGGCGCGATATTTTTTCGGACGCTGCGCTGATTTCGCTCGGCGCTCTCGCCCTGGCGGTCACGGCCCTCGGCGTCGCGAATTTTCAGGAGCGCTATGCGATCCCGTTTCTGTTTCCGGGCTTTGTCTGGCTGATTGCGGCCGCCGGCCGCCAGGCGGGCGCGGCCAAAACGATTCCCATCGTCAGCCTTGCGCTCGTCGCCGTCTTCACCGGCGCGCGCGCCGTTGAAATCGCAAGGCCCGGCGCGCCGTTCTGCAAGGATTGCCGTCAGCGTATCCCTTACGCCCATCTTGAGCGCGCGCTCGCCATGCGCGGCGCGGAAGCAGCGACGCTCGCCGCCTTCGACGATCATACCGCCGGAAATCTGCGCAGGCTGTTCCCTCGCGCGCGCGTGCTCTCGGCGCATTTGCCCTCATACGCGCCGCCGCCGACCGCCGCGCCGGGCCCGTGCTATTTCATCTGGTCGTCGGATTTGTCGCCGCCGCCGGACGCATCGGCGATCGCGCAGCTCGATCAGCCGGCGATCTTCGAGGCCGGCGGCGCCTGGTCTCGCGTGATGGCCGGCGAAGCGCAGGCGCGAACGACGGCATGGCGGATCGTCGAGGTCGCGCAGGAAAGCCCGATCGGCGCGGCGCTCTGCCGGCCCTGACGTCAACTTTTCGTAAAGGATATCTTCACCGAATTTTCAGCCTCGGCCTTTTTCATTTCAGCATGTTCATGTGGGGCGGGGGCGCCCTGCCGTCAGGGTGAAAAGGGCTTGAGAATGTCAGCGACGATCATTGCGGCCGCGCCGTCCGCGGAGCAAGGCATGTTGAACGGCGAGGAGATGTATCGTCTGGGGCTTGAAGCTTCGGTCGAAAGCGACGGCGGGCGGTCTGATCTCATCGCCGCGCACAAATGGTTCAATCTCGCTGCGATGCTGGGCAACGCCGAAGCGCGCGCCTATCGCGCCGAACTCGCGCGCGAGATGTCGCCGGACGAAATCGCCGAAGCGCAGCGCCTCGCGCGCGAATTTCTGGCGACCCGCCGTCCGCGTATGGCCGGCTGAAGCGTTCTTTAAAGCCGCATTCATGTCTGTGAACGTCGCGTCAGCCGGGCGCGCGCTCGTCTTGCTGCGTCGGGCGCGCGCGGCGGAAATCGGTTTCCCGGCTTAACCGAAAATCAGGCGTTGGCGGTTAACGTTGATCCATAACGCCGCGCTTGCGCTTCCATGGGGAGCGGCGGGGGAGCTAGTCCGAAGGGGCGAAGAAGGCGGATGGGTGTCGCGTCTGCATTGGCCGGTCGCATCGGCCGTTTGTCGTTCCGCAGCAAGATGGGACTGGCGACGATCGCCGCCTGCGCCGCGACGGCGCTGATCGCCTGCGTCGCGTTCATGATCAACGAAACGCTCACCTACCGCGTCCGCTTCGACCGGGAGCAAAAGACCCTTTCCGAAGTGCTCGCCGCGAACGTCACGGCGGCGGTCCTGTTCGGCGACGATGCGTCCGCGCGCGACATCCTCAGCGCGACCAACCGCACGCCCCAGGTCGACGGCGCCTTCGTGCGCCTTCCGTCCGGCGAGATTTTCGCCGCCTACGCCCGCAACGTCGGCTCCGAGAGCGAGAAAGCGCTGATTGCGCGCCACAACGGGCCGCAGTTTCACAGCACCATCCGCATCGACGGCGAAATCGTCGGCGAACTGGTGCTGCTCACCAACCT
>DNZB01000002.1:0-131 GCA_003506635.1 Parvularcula sp. | reverse complement strand
CTCGGCTCGACGCTGTTCGCCATTATTCTCGCGCGCTGGGAATCGCAGGCGATGGCGACGCCGATGCTGCGCCTGCGCGAAACCATCCAGGCGATACGCGAGACGAGAGATTATTCCTCGCGCGTGCAGCC
>DNZB01000302.1:1303-10261 GCA_003506635.1 Parvularcula sp. | reverse complement strand
CCGTTTGAGGCGCCGCCTTCCTGCAGGCCCGATGTCACCGCGACGCTGACGCGCGGCGTCTTGCGGCTGTTTCGCGATCTCGGGCTCTCCGCCATGACGGAATTTCGTCTGCCGAACGGCCGCCGGGCCGACATGGCGGGGCTCTGTCCGAAGGGCCGCATCATCATCGCCGAGATCAAGTCTTGCGAGGCGGATTTTACCGCGGACGGCAAATGGGCGGACTATCTTCCCTTCTGCGATGAATTCTTCTTCGCGGTCGCCGCGGATTTTCCCCGCGCGCTTCTTCCGGCTTCGGAAGGATTGATCGTCGCCGACGGATTCGGCGGCGCGGTTTTGCGGGACGCGCATCCGCGCGCGATGGCGGCGGCGCGCAGGAAAGCGATCACCTTGCGCTTTGCGCGGCAAGCGGCGGCGCGGACAGCGTTCCTCCTGGACGAGGGCGGCCGGTGACGGCGGCGCGCTGGCGCCCGCGCCTTGCCGCAACGCTCGCCGAAATCGCCGCCGCCGCTCCAGCGTTTGAAGACGAATGGTGGATCATCGGCAGCGCGGCGGCGGCGCTGTCGGGCGCCGACATCGCCATCGTGCGCGATGTCGACCTTCTCCTCAGCGAGCGTGATGCGCGACGGCTCATCGGCCGCTGGGCGAGCGCGCCGAAGTCAACCGCCCCGCCCGACGCGCAATTTCGCTCGAAGGTCTTCGCGCGATTTGAAAAATCGCCGCTCGCCGTCGAGGCTTTCGGCGGTTTCGAGATGAAGGTGCGCGGCGCCTTTCGCCCCGTCGCGCCCTTGACGCGCGAGCGGCGCGGCGGCGTCTTCACGCCGTCCGTCGCCGAACAGATCGCGATCCTTGAAGCGATGGGCCGCGACAAGGACCGCGCGCGCATAGCCGCGTTGCGCGCGGCGCTTTGACAATTTTCGCGCCGCGCGCTTTATTGTCGGCGCTTGCTCCCGTTTGAGGAGACCATGACCGGGATTGTTTTCATCTGAACGAAGCCGCCGCCTTCGCGCGTCAGCCGCGCGCGGGCTTTTTCCGTTCAGATCCCGGACCTACAATGAATATCTCGAAAGCGGAGCAAAGAACGCTCCACGCGCTTGCGCGCGGCGGCGCCGTCCTCGTCGAAAAGGACGCGCGCGGCAAGATTATCGCCGTCAACTGCGTGACGCGCGAAGGCTGGACGCTTGAAGATTGCACGCTGACTGTCTTCCAGCGGCTCCGGAAACGCCGGCTCGTCGCGAGCGAGCGCGGCGCGCCCTATCGCATCACCTATGAGGGGCGCGTATCCGTCAGGTCGCAGACTGATAATCGGTAGGCGGTCGGCGATCGTCAGCTGGAAGTCGGCGACTGAGGCTTGGGTCTCATGACTTCCGGCTGGCGGCCGCGTCACTCGCTGAACATCGCGCCCAGTTTCTCGCCGAGGACGCGGCATTTCTCCATCTTGGCGAGGTCCGGCATCTTTCCGGCGCGGGCGAGTTCCATCGCTTCGGCGCCGATGCGCATGCACTCGCCCATATCGGCGACTTCATAATCCGCAGGCGGCGCAAAGAGCGCTTCGTCCTGCTTGCCCCGCGTGATCGATTTCGCCAGCAGAACCGTCTGCCCGCCCGAAATCGCGCGCATCACGATGCCGTCCCGCGTCACGCAGACGTCGCCCGGCGCGACGCTTGCGGCCTCATCGACCGCCATTTCCCAGACCGCGCATTTTTCGCCCGCGATCGTCTCCTCGCCGGTCTTTTTTCCGCGCGAGGCGGCATCGGTGTCGACGCCGAAGGAGACGGCCATCGCGGCGACGTCGTTGCGCGCCAGCGTCGCGGCGATTTTTGGCGCGTTCTCGCCCTCGGGCCACATCAGGATCTTCTCGCCGTTGTTCTCGCTGACCATCACCTGCGTCCAGGGGGAGGAAGGTCCCGCCGCGCCTTCGCCCGGCGGGAATTCGATCCGCTGGCGGGGGCCCGACCCGATGATCGTCACCTCGAGGTTCCGACCGGCGACGCCCATGTCGAAGAGGCCCTTGAAGTCGGCTGCAGGCTTCGGAAATCCGGGTGGCAGGAGATCGCCCTCCGGCCCGGCCGAAGGCGTTTCCGTTGTTGGGGCGTCCGTCCCGACGGGGGCGATCGTTTCGATCTCGGATTCTTTTTTTCCGCATCCGGCGAGCGCCAGAGCGGCGGCGGCAAGCGTTGCCGCCGAGAGAGTGATCTTGATCGTCATCGGCTCCCCCGCTTGGGTGCAACCAAGGCTAAGTCGCTTTCGTCGCGCGGCGCGAGGCGGAGCACTTAAGATTGCCGAAAAGTAATGTTTGAAAAAGCACCGGGAACGGAACAGATTGAAGCATTATTTGAAAGCCTTTCGATTCATTAACCTCACCAACCCTTTGACCAGCAAGAAGAAATCTGACATTACCCGCGCGATTTCGCCGCCGATTCCCGGCGCCGCGAGCAGGGGTGCATGGACTATGAGCAAGAAGTGGTTGATTTTGTTGGCGGTTTCGGCGGGCACGATCGGCCTGACGGCATGCGCCAAGAAAGCGGAAGAAGCGTCGACAGACGCGGCGGCCGTTGTTGAAGAAACTGGTGAAGCTGTTGACGCCGCCGCTGAAGCGACGGACGAAGCGGTCGATGCGACCCTTGATGCGACGGGCGAAGTCGTTGACGACGCTGCCGCCGCCACGGGTGAAGTTGTTGATGACGCTGCCGCCGCTGTTGAAGGCGCGGTCGATGACGCCACCAACATGATGGACAAGGCGGGTGACGCTGTTGAAGGCGCCGTCAACGACGCCGCGACGGCGGTCGAAGAAGCGACCGACGACCAGCCGGGCCACAACTAGGACCGCGCGCCGGCGCGTTCGCAGCCGGGGGTTTTTGGATTTCTGAAAAGCCGCCCCGCGCGAAGTGGGGCGGCTTTTTCGTTTTCAGGCGAATGGTCTTGCAGCCAGCGGGGCGGCGCGGGAAAGATCAGGGGGCATGACGCGCGCGCTCAATCCCGTCTTCGCTTCGCGGCCCGTGACGATTTTCGCGGTGATGTCGGCGCTGGCGCGCCAGCACGGCGCCGTCAATCTGGGCCAGGGCTTCCCCGACGAAGACGGTCCGCCGGCGCTGAAGGAAATCGCCGCGCGGGCGATCCTTGAAGAGCCCAATCAATATGCGCCGGTCGGCGGCTTGCCGGCGCTGCGCGCCGCGCTCGCGTCCGCGAACAAGCGTTTTTACGGCCTCGACATCGACGCTGAAACGGAAACGCTCGTCACCGCCGGCGCGACGGAAGCGCTCGCCGCCTCCTTCATGGCGTTTCTTCAGCCTGCGGACGAAGCCGTTCTGTTTGCGCCGGCCTATGACTGCTATGCGCCGATCGTCGAGGCGGCGGGGGCGGCCGCGAAAATCGTCCGTCTGGAGCCGCCGTACTGGCGCATCGAGCGCGCGCAGGTCGAATCCGCGCTGAGCCCCCTCACGCGGGTCATCGCGATCAACACGCCGCACAACCCGACCGGCCGCGTGCTGTCGCGCGAAGAATTACAGGTCATCGCCGACATCGCCGTCGAGCGCGATCTTCTGGTCATCTGCGACGAGGTCTATGAGCATCTCGTTTTCGACGGCGCGCCGCATCTTCCCTTGATGGCGTTCCCGGGCATGCGCGCGCGGACGGTCAGGATCGGCTCGGCGGGAAAGACCTTTTCGATGACCGGCTGGCGCATCGGCTATGTCAGCGGTCCGGCGCGCCTGATCGAAGGGGTGATGAAGGCGCATCAATTCATCGCCTACACCTGCCCGCCGCACCTGCAAAAGGCGGTCGCCGCGGGTCTTGGCTTTCCGGACAGCTACTTCGCGGATTTCATCGCAGGGCTTCAGAAGAAGCGCGATCTGATGACCGCGCTCTTGAAAGACGCAAGGCTCGCGCCGCTCGCTTGCGAAGGGACCTATTTTGTCAGCGCCGACATTCGCGCCGTCGGCGCAAAGGACGACGCCCAGTTCTGTCGCGACCTGACCGAAAAGGCGGGCGTCGCCGCCGTGCCGGTGTCGGCGTTCTACCCGGCGGGCGATGCGTCGGCGCCGCGCCATCTTGCGCGCTTTTGCTTCTGCAAGAAGACCGAAGTTCTTGAAGCGGCGGGGGCGCGGCTCAAACGCTATTTCGGCGGGAGGTCCGTATAAAAACTATCTTTCTTGCAGCCGCCGCGCTCATCGCCGCCGCGCCCGCCGCCGCTGAAACCGGCGTTCGGGACATCGACCGCCAGCTCGAGAAAATCGTCGCGGGCAAGGGTCCGGGCGAGCCTGTCGCCGGCGCGGCGCTCGCCGTCTTCGCCGGCGACCGGCTCGTCTATGCGGGGGCGGCCGGCTGCGCGGAATTTGAAGCGGACGCAAAGACCTGCGCCCATGCGCTCGCTCCCGCGATGAAGCTGAGAGTTGCGTCGATTTCGAAGATGGCGCTGGCGCTCGGACTGAATGGCTTGATAGAAGCGGGCAAGGTCGATCCTGATCGCGACGCATCGGACTATCTCGGCTGGCGGCTTCGCAATCCCAATTTTCCCGAGCGGCCGATCACCGTGCGACACCTCCTGTCGCACACCTCGTCGATCCGCGATCCTGAGGCCTATTGGGTCGATGCGCCGGGCAAGCTGCAAGACCTGTTCAGCGACCCGGCCGCCTTCGCCGTCGCCGATCCCGAGGGCGGCCGCGCTCCGGGCGAATGGTTTGAATATTCAAACCTTAATTACGGCGTTCTCGCCGGCGTCATCGAGGGCGTGACGGGCGAGCGCTTCGACCTCTTCATGCAACGCGCCCTGTTCGCGCCGCTGGGGCTTGATGCCGGCTACAACTGGTCCGGCGTGACGGTCGAGGCGCGCCGCAATGGCGCGGCGCTCCACCGGCGCGAAGGCGGCCTCTGGCGCGTCAGCGTCGATGATGCGGCGATGCGCCTTGCTGATCCCGCGCCCTTCCGCGCTGCGGACGGGCTTGACCGCGCCGCCTATCTCGCCGGCTACAGGCCGGGCGACAATCCGACGCTGTTTTCGCCGCAAGGGGGTTTGCGCGCCTCGGTTATCGATCTTGGCCGGCTGCTGTCGATGCTGAAGCGGGCGGACGCGCTCGCCGCGCCGCAATGGCGCTACGACCCCGCCGCGCCGAACGGCAAGACCGAGGATGATTTTTTCACCGCGTTCGGCATGGGCGTCCAGATCGTGAAAGGCGCCGGCGACTTCTTCCGGGGGCGGACGATTCGCGGCCACGCGGGCGAGGCTTACGGTCTCTATAGCGGCGCCTGGTTCGCGACGGCGGACGCTTCGGTAGATTTGACGATCGCCTTTGCGATCACTGGTACGGAAGCTGCGCCGCGCAGGGGCGTTCACCCGACATTCAACGTCGCCGAGGAAGCGCTGATGCGTCTCGGCCTGACGGCGGCCGGCGCCGCGGCGGCGCAATCTCCGCCTGCCGCGCCGGATTGACCTTGTCGGGCGCCCGGCCAATTGCAGCGATCACGGACCATTTCCAATCCTGTCCGGCGCGCCCCGGCTGACGCCGGCGCAGACGATTAATTCGACGTAAAAACGCAGACGATCGCTTGTGCGCCGGCGGCAATCGGCGTTCTGGTCCGCCGTTCCATCAAAGGAGGGCGATCCCCATGAACACCAAGATCACGCTGGCGCTCGGCGCCGCTTTCTCGCTCGGCCTCGCGGCCTGCGCGACGCAATCGACGGACGCTGCGGCGATCGCCCCGGCGGCGGCTGAAGCAACCGTTTCGGCTGACGCCGCGCCGGCGGACGCCGTCATCGAAGCGGCTTCCGCGAACGCTGAAGCGACGATCGATACGGCGGACGCGCCCGCCGCGGAAGCGACCATGGTGACGGATGCGGCGATGGACGCTGCGTGCGACGCCGACATGATCCGCAGGGACGAAACGCTGACCATCGAAGCCAAAGACGCAAGGCTGAAGGAATGCGCGATGCTNNTCCGCCGTTCCATCAAAGGAGGGAGACTCACATGAACACCAAGATCACGCTGGCGCTCGGCGCCGCTTTCTCGCTCGGCCTTGCGGCCTGCGCGACGCAATCAACGGACGCTGCGGCGATCGCCCCGGCGGCGGCTGAAGCAACCGTTTCGGCTGACGCCGCGCCGGCGGACGCCGTCATCGAAGCGGCTTCCGCGGACGCTGAAGCGACGATCGATACGGCGGACGCGCCCGCCGCGGAAGCGACCATGGTGACGGATGCGGCGATGGCCGCCGCTTGCGACGCCGACATGATCAGCAGGGACGAAACGCTGACCATCGAAGCCAAAGAGGCCAGGCTGAAGGAATGCGCGATGCTTGCGGAAGAAGGCGTGACGCCCGCCGCCGCGGACAGCGCCGAAGGCGGGATCGAACTGGCGACCGACGCTGCGGGCGAAGCCGTCGAACCGGCGCCGCAAAACTAGGACCGTTTCCTGTTGCGTAAGCGGGCGGCGCTTCCTTAGCGGGGGCGCCGTTCGTCGTTTCGGGCGCGGCGTCCGCGCACGCGCGTTCGTGAAGGCCTTTGCCTCTCGATTTCGGGCGCGCGCTTCTCATATGAGAGCCGACGATCCCTCATTGAAAGGACGGCTCTCCGATGATCCTTATCCGCAAGGGCGCTGACCGCGGCTACGCCGATCATGGCTGGCTGAAGGCGCGCCATTCATTCTCCTTCGCCAATTACCATCATCCCGCCCATATGGGATTCCGGGCGCTGCGCGTCATCAACGAGGATGTCGTGCAAGGCGGCGCCGGGTTTCCCCCGCACGGCCACCGCGACATGGAGATCATCACCTATGTGCTCGACGGCGCGCTCGAGCATAAGGATTCAACAGGCGGGGGCGGCGTCATCCGTCCGGGCGAGGTGCAATATATGGCCGCGGGCCGCGGCGTGACCCACAGCGAATACAACGCCGCGCAAGACGCGCCCGTGCATCTCCTGCAAATCTGGCTTCTGCCGGACGCGTCCAATCATGCGCCGCGCTACGAGCAGAAATCCTTCGGCGAGGAGCGGCGCAACGCCTTGCGTCTCGTCGCATCGCCGACAGGCGCCGCCGGGTCAATCGCGATCAATCAGGACGTTTCCGTCTTCGCGAGCGTCCTTGATGACGGCGCGTCGGTCGACCATCGCTTCGGCGCCGGCCGCTACGGCTGGCTGCAACTCGCGAAGGGCGGCCTCGAGATCGGCGGCGTGACCATTCAGGCGGGCGACGGCGCGAGGATCGCCGACGAGTCGCTCGTCGCCGTCAAGGCGCTGGCGCCGGAGACGGAGTTTCTGCTGTTCGACCTGAATTAGGGGCGCGCGCGCAGCACTTTGCGCGCGCTTCCTTCCGGCGCTATCAGGCGGCGGCGATGTTGAGCGATCTTTATAGCGACCGGATCCTTGCTGCCGCTGCGGCGATCCCGCCGGCGCGCCGCCTGCCCGCCCCCGACGCCAGCGCGCGCAAAGTCAGCCGCGTCTGCGGGTCGGAAGTCGCGGTCGATCTCGCCTTGAAAGACGGCCGGGTCGCCGATGTCGGCGTTGAAGCGAGGGCCTGCGCGCTCGGCCAGGCGTCAGCCTCGATCGTCGCGCGCAATATCGTCGGCGCCGCGCCCGCCGAGCTTTTCCGGTTGCGCGATGAAATGCGCGCCATGCTGAAGGAGGGCGGGGCCGCCCCGTCCGGCGCGCGCTGGCGCGAGCTCGAAGCGTTATCGGCGATCCGCGATTATCCGCAGCGCCACGCCTCGACGATGCTGATTTTCGAAGCGGTGTGCGAGGCGCTGCAATCGTCAGGCCGCCGCGATTGCGACCAGGCGTGACCTCAATATGCGTCACTTGCGCGTGACATGCGTTGAATCACGCGCGGGAAAGCCTATTTTTAAGGGGCAAGAGCGGCCCTCTCTCTCCCCCCCCTCGGGCTAGTTTTTGCTGAGGCCGTCCGCGCGAGTTCTCTCTCCCCCAGCGCGCGGGCGGCCGATTTTCAGCCGGGCTTCTTGAAAAATTTGCGGACATAGGCGGCCGCCGCCACCAGCCCGGCGACGATGATTCCAACGAATTTTTTCGCAAAGATCGCAATTGCTGCGAACAGTCCTGCCTTCTTGGCGATCACGCCGCCGGTGATAAGACCGGCGAGGCCGTAAGCGGCCTTCTTGTCGACGCCATGTTGGTAGTCGGCGTATCGCGCGCCCTCGTCGAACGCCGCGACCGAGAGAACCTCCGGCGCCGCGGCGCGAATCTCGGGCAGCGCATTCATATCGGCGATGAAGCCGATGACGAGGACGCCGCTGCGGCCGAGAACACGAATGTCGTAATTGAGGGTGTTCACTTCTGATTCGCCGAACTTCAGCTCCTTCGCCCAATAAAGCTTGTGGCTGCCGGCGTCATAGGTCGGCGGCTCCGCCCAGCCCACGAGGTCGACTTTCGGATAACCGTTCTCGTCGCGCCAGGCGTTCGACGCGCGCGCATCTTCCTGCATCGACGCCATCAACTCGTCGTAATTGATTTTTCCCGCGTCATCGTCGGAGACATAGCCTTCGTCGGAAAATGAAATTGTCGCCGCCCAGACGCCGTCATCAAGCGGCGTCGCCCCGGCGGGAAGGATCATGCCGAGCGTCGATTCATCCGGCGGATTGCCCCAAGCCTCTTCAAGAACGGCGCGGGCGTCTTCCGCGTCGAGAAAATAGAGAGTCTCCGGAACGTTGAGCGTCGCCTTGGCGGCGCCGATCTTCACAGCCCCGGTCTTGCGGTCAAGCTTGGCGAGGAACGCCTGCTCCTCGGCCGACCAGCCTGTCGCCGCGCCGTCTCCGGCCAGCGCGTCGCCGGCGCCCTCGGTGGTCGCGGCGGCCGGCGCTTCCGCTTCCTCCGCGGCCGCAACCGAGAGTAAAACCAGCGTCATCACGGATGCTGCGCAAAGTAAAGATTTCATGGATGCCTCTCAAAGATGCCTGATCTCCACACCTCACCGGGCGACGGTTCCATCACTATGTTCGCCCGCAAGTCCTGAAGGAGGGGGG
>DNZB01000302.1:0-1009 GCA_003506635.1 Parvularcula sp. | reverse complement strand
GCGATGAACCCGATCTGCTGCGCACCGGCCGTCGCCAGCGCTTCTTCCCGCAGCCATTTCTTGAACGCCTTGACCGCGGCGCTGCGCGATTTCGAGGCGGGATGCACAAGGTAATAAGAGAACGAAGACCGCGTCGTCAGGTCGAACGGCGCGACGAGACGGCCCGCCTCCAGATCGGCGAGCGCGATCGTCGATTTGGCGAGCGCGACGCCCTTGCCCGCGACCGCCGCCTCGATCGCAAGGCTCGACTGGTTGAACTTGGCGCCGCGCCGGGCGTCGACGCCGGCGACGCCGGCGGCTTTCAGCCACATCGCCCAGTTGGAGCTGAACTGTTCCTCCGTATCCGGACTGCCGTCATGGAGGAGGGGGTGGAACGCAAGATCGGCGGGCGTGCGCAGCGGCCTGTCGCCCTGCAAAAGGCGCGGGCTGCAAACCGGCAGGATTGATTCCTCCATCAAAAGCTCGACCTCGAGTCCGGGATAAGTCCCCGCGCCATAGCGTATGGCGAGATCGACATCATCGACGGCGAAATCGACGACCTCCATATCGGCGGAGATCCAGACTTCGACCTCCGGATTCTTCTCCTGAAACCGGTCGAGCCGCGGCACCAGCCATTTGGCGGCGAGCGAAGGGGCGACCGAAACCGTAAGGCGGCGCGAATCCCCGCGCGCCGTCAGGATGCGGCTCGCCTCATCAAGCTTGTCGAAGGCCTCCCGCAGAATCGGCAGACTCGCCTGCGCCGCGTCGGTCAAAAGCAGCGCGCGCTTGGTGCGCCGGAACAGGCGTCCGCCGATGAAATCCTCCAGGGTCTTGATCTGCTGGCTGACGGCGCCGGGGGTCACATGCAGCTCATCCGCTGCTTTAGTGAAACTCATATGCCGTGCGGCGGCCTCAAAGACTTTGAGGGCGTTTAGCGGTGGCAGGCTCTTCATAAAAAGCTCAAAAATTTGCGGAATCGTCGCGCTGTCTATAAGCCATGGGATTGCGTCAGTCATCAGAAAAACTGACG
>DNZB01000380.1 GCA_003506635.1 Parvularcula sp. | reverse complement strand
TGTCCCAGACTTCGAGGCGCAACATTTCGCCGTCGCGCTTGGCGACGATGCCGATCTCGCCGCCTGATTCCATTCGCGCGATAGCATATTTTATCGCGTTCTCGATCGCCGGCTGCATCAGGAGCGAGGGGACGCGGGCGTCAAGAACCTCGTCGTCGATATCGAGCGAGATTTTCAACCGATCCGCAAAGCGCGTCTTCTCGATATCGAGGTAAAGCTGCAACGCCCGCAGCTCTTCAGCGAGAGAGGTCTTTAGCAACGGGTCGCTGTCGAGCGAATAGCGCAGGAACGCCGACAATTTCGTCAGCATCTGGTTCGCCTGCCGTCCGTCCTTTTCGAGAACGAGCGTCGAGATGGCGTTGAGCGTGTTGAAAAGGAAATGCGGGTTCAGCTGATAGCGCAGCATTTTCAGTTGCGCCTGGTCGGCGAGGCGGGCGCTCATCAGCGCGCGTTCCGTCTCGTCGCGCAGCTTCAGGTAATAGTTGATGCCGAAATAGAAGCCGCCCCATGACATCAACAGGAAGAAGTTCGGCGGCAGGTCGGGCCGGATCAGCATCAGGATGTTCATGCTGCCGAGATCGGCGCCGCGACTTAAAATCCATTCTTCGCCGAAAATGAGGATGAAGGTCTGAAGTTTTGCAAGCGACATTGCGACAGTCGCGGCGAGCGTCGTCGAGATTGCGATGACGAGAAGCGCAGCCGGGTGCTGCCGGCGCGCGAAGCGATAGATGGGACGCAAGACGATCGAGGTCGTCAAAAGCCCGACGATCGACATGGCGATCGAATAGGCGACCGACTGCGGCGTCCATCCGGCGACGAGCGAAGACACCGCGAGAACGTGAAAAACGAAAAAGCCGAGCCAGCCCGAAATCTGAAGGAACCAGAACAGGCGCTCTTTTTCGGCGAAAAACCAGTTCGCGGCCCGGGCCGTGCGCGACCGCGGAAGGGCGAGGGGCCCCGGCGCGGCGGGGTTGAGGTCGATCGCGGTCATGAGCGTCCGGTCAAGGTCCTGCAAAGGGCTTCGCCTCCGAGCGTCTCCCGCGCAACATCGGTTTCGGCGAACAGCCCCGCCCGCGCGGCGAACGGGGATTTCGGCGGCGTGGTAACCCTATTCCGGCAGCGACAAAAGGCGGACGTCCCCGCCCGCCGCCGTCGTGTTGATCGTCAAGGTCCGCTCGGTCGCGAAACGCGCCGGATCGTCCGCGCTAGAGAGCAGCGGAGCGATCGGACCCTTGCGCTGCGCCAGCGTCTGGCTGATCGCCCGGGCGGATTTCGCCGCGCCGTCAAAAACGACAGCCCTGACGCGCGGGTCAAGGAGTGCGGCCTCGTTGATCGCGGCCCCGGCGGGGAGGCTTGCGACGAGGTGTTCCGGCGCGCCCGCGGCGACGAGCGCGCGCGCGGTCTTTTCCGCAAGCGGCTCTTGCGCGGCGACCGCATTGCCGCCTGCAAGCGCCAGCGCCAGCTGGCGCCGGTTGGCGGCCTCGGACCCGCCGCCGAGACAGAGCGCGACGCCGCGGCCCTTCAGGCGAAGCGTGTTCGATTCCCCGGTCGGTCCTTGAAGCTCGCCGACGGACTCGAAATGCTCCGCGTAAAGAGAAACGGCGAGGCGGAAAAGATCGCCCGTCTCGTCCCGCGACGCCGCCGCCGCCTTGACGAGGGCGTCGCGCCGGCCGGTCCCGGCGTTCCATTCCTCGAACGCAGCCGCCGCGCGTCGCAATTGCTGGTCGAAGAGCGGCATCGGCGCCGAGCGGCTGACCTCAAGCGTCCCCGTTCCGGCGGGCGCGGCGCGTTTTTGCAGCGCGCGCAGGTAATGCGGGCCGCCGGCCTTCGGTCCCGTCCCGGAAAACCCGTCGCCGCCGAACGGCTGCACGCCGACGACGGCGCCGATCTGGTTGCGGTTGACATAGATGTTGCCGACGCGCGCGCGCGCGACGACGGCGTGCATCGTCTCGTCTATGCGCGTGTGAAGGCCGAGCGTCAGGCCGTAGCCGAGCGCGTTGATGTCGCTGACAAGCTTTTCGATCTCCGCGCCGCGGAACCGCACGATGTGAAGGACGGGCCCGAAGATCTCGCGCGTCAGGTCGGTGAGCGCGCCGATCTCGATCGAAATCGGCCGGATGAAGGTTCCCTTGACGGCGCCGATCGGCGCCGCCGCTTCGGCGACGACCTTCGCCTTGCCGCGCAACGACTCGACATAGTCAGCGATATTGGCGCGCGCTTCCTCGTCGATGACGGGGCCGACGTCAGTCGACAGGCGCGAGGGATCGCCGACCACAAGCTCCGCCGTCGCCCCGGCCAGCATCTCATTGAACCGGTCGGCGATGTCGTCCTGCACGCAGACGACGCGGCACGCCGAACAGCGCTGGCCGGCGCTCTGGAAGGCGGACGAGACGGCGTCGCGCACGGCTTGTTCGAGAAGCGCCGTCGAATCGACAATCATCGCATTGATGCCGCCGGTTTCGGCGATCAGCGCCGCATCCCATTTGCCGGCGCTCGCAAGGCCGCGATTGATGATCTGCGCGACCTCGGTCGACCCGGTGAAAACGACCCCGGCGACGCGGGCGTCCGCGACCAGCGGTGCGCCGACAGAAGGGCCGTCGCCCGGCAGGTATTGAAGCGCACCGCGCGGGACGCCCGCTTCGTGCAGGAGCGCGACCGCGTCATGCGCGATGATCGGCGTCTGCTCCGCGGGTTTGGCGATGACGGCGTTCCCGGCGGCGAGCGCGGCTGAAACCTGTCCCAGGAAAATCGCCAGCGGAAAGTTCCAGGGGGATATGCAAGCGACGACGCCCAGCGGTTCGCCATTCAGCGACAGACATTCATTCGCGTAAAAGCGCAGGAAATCGATCGCCTCGCGCACTTCGGCGATGGCGTCGGGGATCGTCTTTCCGGCCTCGCGCACGGCGAGCTGGAAAAACTGTTCAGCGCGCGCTTCGAGAAGATCGGCGGCGCGCTTGAGGATTGCGGCGCGCTCGCGGGCGGGCGTTCCCGCCCATGACGGCGCGGCGAGCGCGGCCTTGTCGCAGGCTAGGCTGACATCGACAGCGCTCGCGGCCCGGACCGTGCCGATCATTTCGGCCATATGCGCCGGATTGACGGAGGGCGCGGCCGCGCCTTTCTCGGCGAGCGCGTCGATCAGCGGCCCGTAAAGGGCGCCGGACTTCAGCGCCGTGCCGGCGGCGAGTTCGAGTTGCTCGGCGGTTTCAGGATCCGTTTCGTCCCATCCTTCGGCGGAAAGGCGCGCGCCGGAGAATAGATCGCGCGGGGCGGGGATCGCCGGGTTTGGAAAAACCTCAAGCGCGCGCGCTTCCTCGACAGGATCGGCGACGATGCGGTCGATCGAATGATCGGGATCGAAAAGCTGATTGACGAAGGACGAGTTGGCGCCGTTCTCAAGAAGGCGGCGGACGAGATAGGGAAGCAATTCCTTATGGCCGCCGACCGGAGCGTAAATGCGCGAGCGCGCGCCGGCGGCGATCAGCGTGTCGTGCAGCGCCTCGCCCATGCCATGCAGGCGCTGGAGTTCGTATTCGGCGACATCGCCCGCCATTTCGCGGACGAGCGTCGCGGTCAGCGCGTTGTGCGTCGCGAATTGCGGGTAGATGACGTCGGCGCTGGAGAAGAGTTTTTTCGCGCAGGCCTGATAGGAAACGTCGGTCAGGACTTTCCGCGTGAAGACGGGATAGCTTTGAAGCCCCATCACCTGGGCGCGCTTTATCTCGCCGTCCCAATAGGCGCCCTTGACGAGCCGGACCATGATGCGCCGTCCGGTTGCGCGCGCCAGCGCCGCAAGCCAGTCGATGACGAATGCGGCGCGGCGCTGATAGGCCTGCACGACGACGCCGAAGCCGTCCCATCCGCCGAGCGCCGGATCGCGCATCAAGGCTTCGATGAGATCAAGCGAGAGGTCAAGGCGCGCGGTTTCCTCCGCGTCGATATTGAAGCCGATATTGGCCGCCTTCGCCTGAACAGCGAGCGCGCGGACGCTCGCGCCCAGTTCCTCAAGCACGCGGGCGCGCTTGCCGAATTCGTAGCGCGGGTGCAGCGCGGAAAGTTTCACCGAAATGCCGGGATTGTCGACCGGGCGCGCGGCGCTTGCGTTCCTGGCGATCTCAGCGATCGCCGTCTCGTAGTCTTTGAAGTACTTCGCGGCGTCGGCGGCGGTGTGCGCGGCCTCGCCCAGCATGTCGAAGGAGAAATTATAGCCCTTCTTTGCGTAGGCCGCTCCGCGCCGCTGCGCCTCGCCGATCGTTTCGCCGAGCACGAAATGCTCGCCCATGATTTTCATCGCCTGCGCGACGGCGGCGCGGATGACCGGCTCGCCGACACGGTCGAGCGCGTCTTTCGTCGCTTTGACGAGCTTGCGGCCCGGATCCTTCGCTTCAACGTCGTCTAGCCAGGCGGCCGTCAACATCAGCGCGCGCGTCGAGAAATTGACGAGCGGGAAAGGGCTCTTGCCCTTGTGCGCGGCCCAGTCGCCGGCGTCGACCTTGTCCTTGATAAGCGCGTCGGCCGTCGCCGCGTCCGGCGTCCTCAAGAGCGCCTCGGCAAGGCGCATCAGCGTGACGCCCTCGGCGGTCGAAAGGCCGTATTCCTGCAGGAACTTGTCGACGAGCGTCGAGCGTGCGGCGTTAGCGCGGGCGGAGGCAACGAAAGCCGCTGCTTTATCCTGCGCCGCGCGACGCGCGCCGGCGGGCAATTCCGCCTCCGTCAGCAGGCGTTCGGCGATGGCGGCCTCGTCGGCGAGCGTGGCGGCCCGCATGGCGGTTCTGATGTCGGCGAGCGTCTTTGCGGTCATTGAAGGCGCGATTTTCCGATCCGGGCCAGAAAGGCCGCGACCCGATAGCGCGAACCCCCCGGCCTGTCATTCCCGCCACCTCAAAGAGTTGATCCGCCGCGCTGCGGAACGGCGTTGCGAAGGGGTAGGGCGCCGCCTAGGTAGACCATTCTAAACGCCCGGGCCTAGCCTCCCGCGCCAATACCCGAAAGGAAGCCGTCGATGACCGAAGCCTATGTCTATGACGCCGTCCGGACCCCCCGCGGCAAAGGCAAGTCGGACGGAAGCCTCCACGAAATCACCCCGATTCAACTCGTCACCCAGGTTCTTGAAGCGGTTCGCGACCGCAACAACCTCGACACCGCCCATGTCGATGACGTCGCCATGGGGGTTGTTTCCCCGGTCGGCGAGCAGGGCGCGGTCATCACGCGCACCGCCGTCCTTAACGCCGGCTTCGCCGAGACCACCGCGGGCATTCAGGTCAACCGATTCTGCGCCTCGGGGCTTGAATCGATCAACATCGCCGCGGCAAAGGTCAAGGCTGGCGAGGCGGACCTGACGATTGGCGGCGGCGTCGAATCGATGAGCCGCGTTCCGATGGGCTCCGACGGCGGCGCCTGGCCGGTCGATCCTTCCGTCGCCTTCAAGACCTATTTCGTGCCGCAGGGAATTTCCGCCGATCTCATCGCGACAAAGCACGGGTTCTCCCGCGACGATGTCGATGCTTACGCGGTCGAAAGCCACAAGCGCGCGGCGCGCTCGTGGAACGAGGGGCGCTTCAGGAAGTCGATCGTGCCGGTGAAGGACGTGCTCGGCATGGAGGCGCTGTCGCGGGACGAGACGGTGCGGCCCGACACTGACATGCAGGCCCTCGGCGCCCTCGCTCCGTCCTTCGCGATGCTCGGCGAAAGCGTCGGCTTCAATTCGGTCGCCATCCAGCGCTATCCCGAGATTGAGAAAATCAATCACGTCCACCACGCCGGCAATTCTTCCGGCATTGTCGACGGCGCCGCCGCCGTGCTGATCGGCACGAAGGAAGTGGGCGCGAAACTCGGACTGAAGCCGCGCGCGCGCATCGTCTCCATGGCCTCGGTCGGCGCCGAGCCGACGATCATGCTGACGGGCCCCGAATTCGCAGCCCAAAAAGCGCTGAAGCGCGCCGGCATGACGAAGAAGGATATCGACCTCTGGGAGCTGAACGAGGCGTTCGCTTCGGTCGTCCTGCGCTTCATGCAGGCGATGGACATCGATCACAAGGACATCAACGTCAACGGCGGCGCGATCGCCATGGGCCATCCTTTGGGCGCGACCGGCGCGATGATTTTCGGCACAATGGTCGATGAGCTGGAACGGTCTGGCAAATCGACCGCCCTCATCACGCTCTGCATCGGCGCCGGCATGGGCACGGCGACGATTATTGAGCGGGTTTAGGTTGCAGGTCGCCGATTGGCGATCGCAAATCTCAGCCCTGCCGCCTGACCCGCCGCCAGTTTCGCGCATTACAGGAAGAACGCCATGACCAACGAAGCGATGACAGTCGAAATCGACGGCGACGGGATCGCCCTCGTCACCATCGACCTCAAGGGCCAGTCGATGAACGTCTGGAACGAGGCGTTGATGACCGAGTTCGCCGCGTTCATCGAGAAATTCTGCGCGGACGACGCGATCAAGGGCGCGGTCATCACCTCGGGCAAGAAATCGGGGTTCCTCGCGGGCGCTGACCTTCGCATGCTCGGCGGCGGCGGCATATCGGGGGGCGCGACCGACAAAAAGGAGCTGTTCGCGCGCCTCTTCAATCTGAACGCGATGCTCCGCAAGCTTGAGACAAGCGGCAGGCCGGCCAAAAAGCTGATGAGCGGCGAGGCGTCGGCCAAACCCGTCGCCGCCGCCGTCAACGGTCTCGCGCTCGGCGGCGGTCTCGAACTTGTGCTCGCCTGCCATTACCGTGTGTGTGCGGACGATCCGAAGATCCAGCTTGGCGTGCCGGAAGTGCAGGTCGGTCTTCTCCCCGGCGGCGGCGGCACGCAGCGCCTGCCGCGTCTTGCGGGCCTCCAGCAGGCCGCGATCATGGCGACGCAAGGCCAGCCGATCGACCCTGCGGCGGCGAAGGGTTTCGGCATCATCCAGGAGATCGCGCCAGCCGGTGAAATCGTCGCCAAGGCGAAAGCATGGGTGAAAGCGAACCCGAAAGTCGCTCAGCCCTGGGACAAACAGGGCTTCAAATATCCGGGCGGCGCCGGTCCGACGCACCCTGCGGCGGTGCAGTTCCACATCGGCTCCAACGCCATGGCGCAGCGCGAGACGCAGCATAACTACCCCGCGGTCCAGCACATTCTCTCTTGCCTCTATGAAGGCTCGATCGTTCCTTTCGACACCGCGCTTCGCATCGAGTCGAAATATTTCGGCAAGCTCGTCACGAGTCCGCAGACCCGCAACATGATCCGTACCCTGTTCATCAACAAGCAGGCGGCGGAGAAGGGCGAGCAGAGGCCGAAAAATGTCGGGAAAACCCCGATCAAACGCGTCGGCGTCCTCGGCGCAGGAATGATGGGCGCCGGCATCGCCTATGTGACGGCGAAGGGCGGAATGGAGGTCGTCCTCCTCGATCGCGACATGCCCGCCGCGGAAAAAGGCAAGGCCTATTCGACGGGCATAGTCGAAAAGGGCGTCGCGCGCGGCAAGGTCAGCAAGGAAAAGGGCGAGGAGCTTCTCGCCCGCATCAAGCCGACGACGAATTACGAGGACCTCAAAGACGTCGACATGATTATCGAGGCGGTTTTTGAAGACCCTGACGTCAAGGCCGACGTCATCAAGAAGACGGAAGCCGTCATCCGCAAGGACGTGATTTTCGCCTCCAACACCTCGACGCTGCCTATCACCGGCCTTGCGAAGAACTCCGTGCGCCCGGATCAATTCATCGGCGTCCACTTCTTCTCGCCGGTCGACAAGATGCCGCTCGTCGAGATCATCCCGGGCGAGAAATCCGGGGACAAGGCGCTCGCCATGGCGCTCGACTATGTCGGCCTGATCAAGAAGACGCCGATCGTCGTGAAGGACACGCGCGGCTTCTACACGAACCGCGTCGTGCCGCCTTATCTTAACGAAGCGATGCTGATGGTGAAGGAAGGGATCAGCCCAGCCCTTATCGAGAACGCGTCGAAAATGCTCGGCATGCCGGTCGGGCCGCTGGCGCTCGTTGATGAAACCTCGCTTGAGCTTGGCAAGCGCGTGATGGAAGCGACGAAGAAAGAACTTGGGCCGGACTACAAGCCGTCGGGCGTTGAGGACCTCTTTGAGGTGATGGTCGACAAGCTGGGCCGCAAGGGCAGGAAGTCCGGCGGCGGCTTCTACGACTATCCCGCGGACGGCAAGAAGACGCTGTGGAAGGGGATCGCGGACTATTTCCCGCCGGCCAAGGTTCAGCCTTCGGCGGAAGAGGTCAAGGAACGCATCCTCTACGCGCAGCTCATTCCTGCCGCGCAATGTTACGCCGACGGCATCGTGCCCGATCCGCAATCGGCGGATTTGGGCGCGATCTTCGGCTGGGGATTTGCGCCGTGGACAGGCGGGCCGATGAGTCACATCGACACGATCGGCGTTGAGGCCTTCGTGAGGAAGGCTGAAAGCCTCGCCCAGAAATACGGCGCGCGCTTCAACCCGCCTCAAAAATTTCGCGACATGGCGGCGAAGAAGGAGACGCTTTACAAGGCGGCGTGACCGCGGCGGTTCAGACGCCGCGCCCGGCCTGACGCGCCGCGTGACGCCGGGGGCGGGGCTATTGCAAGTCGATCGACAGGGCCGCCGCCAGCGCGTCAATCGCCGGGCGCACGTCGCCGAACGGGACCTTGATCGTCCGCATGCCCATCGCCTGCGCGGGCTTCAGATTGACGCCGAGGTCGTCGAGGAAAACGCAGGCCGGTGCAGGCAGACCGAGCGCTTCCAGCATCATTTCGTAAATGCGCGGTTCCGGTTTCCTGACGCCGGCTTTTGACGACTCGATGACGTGATCGAACATCGCGAAGATTTCGGCGATCGCGGCGCCGCCATGCGCTTGACGCTCGCGGCGCACGGGATCGAGGCCCTCGAAATTATTGGTGATGCACCCCGTTTTGAAGCCCGCCGCCTTCACGCGGCGCAGGGCCGCCGCCATCTCCGGCTTCAGCGCCACGTCAAGGAGCGCGACGAAGTCATCGCCGCCGATCTCGCGCCCCGCCGCGCGCGTCTCCGCCCTGAACAGCGCGTCGAATTCCGCGAATGAAATCTCGGCTCGCTCGAACCGCGCAAACGCGCCCTGATGGAGATTTGACTTGATGACGCCGCCGATGAAGCGCGCGGGGAGGCCATGGCGCTTTTCATATGCCGCGAAATTCTCCACGGGGGAGGTCGTGAAGACGCCGCCGAAGTCGAAAATGACCGCTTTGAAGGACGAAGCGTTCACGCCGTGCGCGGCTTCAGCCCGAATCGTTTGGCGACGAAGCTGTCGACCATGCGTTTGGGCAGGAGGTTCGGGAGCGTCCACATCATGAATTTGTTCTTGAGGATTGCGTAACGCGTCTTCGGCTTTGCTGACATGAGGATGCCAAGGACGAGCTTTCCGACCGCCCCGGCCTCGAGACCCTGCTCGCCGAAGGATTGCATCATGCCCTTCATCCGTTCGAGGTCGGAGAAATAATCCGTCCGCCTGTACTGCTCGAAGTCTATTTCGTCGGCCTTCGCCCAGATCGGCGTCCTGATCGCGCCGGGGCCGACGATGACGACGTCGATTCCATGCATGACCATCTCGCGGCGAAGGCTTTCCGACATCGCTTCAAGCGCATGCTTCGACATCGCGTAAGGACTCATGAAGGGGGAGGCGATCTTTCCGGCGACCGAACTCATGTTGACGATGCGCCCCGGCGGGCCATTCTGCACGCGGTCGGCGCCGAGCAGGGGCGCGAAAGCCTTGATCGCGCGGATCGGCCCATAGACGTTGATGTCGATCTGGCGTTTCAGATCGTCCATGTTGAGACAGGCGACCGGGCCGCCGACCGCGATTCCGGCGTTGTTGACGAGGGCGCCGAGCGTTTCGCCTTTGAGCGCGGCGCGAACCGCATCCGCGCCGCGCGCGATCCCCGCCTCGTCAGTGACGTCGAAGATGAGCGGAGAAAAATTGCCGCCGAGCGCGGCGGCGGCCTCGATGGCGTCCCTTTCCCTCCGGACGCTGCCGAAGACGCGCCAGCCGGCGTCCGTCAGCGATTTCGCTATGGCGCGGCCGATGCCGGACGAAACGCCGGTGACGACGGCGGACTTGTTCGGAAGGCTCATCATTTCTCCGCAACCGGCTTCACCCAGTGAAGCCGTTCTTCAATCATGTAGTCGCTGCGCGGCGTGAAGGGCGAGGGGTCCTTGAAGACGCCGATCAGGAAATGCGTCTCCCCCGGCCATTTCTCCGACTGATACGTCAGCGGCGTGCCGCAGGATTTGCAGAAACCGCGTTTGACGCCCATCGAGCTTGCGTGGAAATAAGGGCTGTCGCCGGACCATTCAACGTCGCTGGAAGAAAAGCCGACCCAGGTTGAAAAGGCGCCGCCCGTCGTGCGGCGGCAGCTTTCGCAATGGCAGGCCGAAACGAATTTCGGGGCGCCATGCGCACGGAACCGGACGCCCCCGCAATGACAGGCGCCGTCATGCGCGGCGCTCATAGCCCCATCGCCTTCGCGATCTCGGCGTTCTTCGCCATCATCGATGCGAAAGCGGGACGCGCCTTGATGCGTTCGACGTAAGCCTTGATCGCGCCTTCGAGCGGGATCGCCCCGAACATTGTCGCGAAGTTGAGCGTCGATCCCATGACGACGTCGGCGGCGGAGAACTTCTCGCCGAGGATATAAGGCCCGTTCGACAGCGCTTGCGCGATCGAGGCCGTCACGCGCTCATAATCGCCGTGTCCGGCGGCGGCGGCATTCTCGCGCGTCACCTTGCCGAGCTTGTCGAGCATCATCGGCTCGATGCAGGACGGCGCAAAGAACATCCAGCGATAATAG
>DNZB01000074.1 GCA_003506635.1 Parvularcula sp. | reverse complement strand
GAAAAGAAACTCACCGAAGGCGAGATGCGCGCGCGGCAGGCCGCTGGCGAAAGCGCTGAATTCAGGGCGCGCCTTGCTCAAACGGAAAGCGCATTGAAGCAGCGCACAGTGGAGACCGAGGAAACCGCGCGCGAACTTGCGTCGTTCAAATCGAGAGCGTCGGACCTCGAGGCGACGATAGCCGGGCTTCGGGAGTCGCAGAACGCCGCGTCCGCCGAACTTAACGCGAGATTTTCCGAGATCGCCGAGCTTTCCAGTCTGCTGAGGAATCGGGAAACCGCCCTGGCCGACATCAACCAGAGATTGGCGGACTTCGCCGCCGCCGGCGCCGAATCGAGCCGCGGGCAAGCTGGAAGCGCAAGCGGCGCCGATGGTTATATGTCCAACCTGGCGGCGATCGAAAAGCGGCTCGCTGACCGCGAAAGGGCATTCGCCGACCTTGATGCGCTGTTTGCAGCGCGCGTCGCCGAGGCGACGGAACTCAAGCGAGCAATCAGTGATCGCGACGCCGCTGAAAGCGTGCGCGCGCACCAGCGCGCGCTGCGCGACGTCGCGGTTGCGCAGATGATCGCAAGCGCGCCGCTGCCGCGCTTTCGCCGCAAGCGCGAGATCGCAAGGCGCGCCGCGGCGCTCTCCGGAGGCGCTCTTTTCGACGCGGATTGGTATAAGGCGCACTATGCCGACGTCGCGCAGGCCGGCGTCGATCCGTTGCGGCATTTTGTCGAGTTCGGCGCGAGGGAAGGTCGCCTTCCTAGCGGGGACGCTCACGCCGCGCGTTCGGCGGAGAACGAGACATGACGACTGGCGGATCTTTCAAAGATCCGGCTGAACAGGTTCGGCGATCGGCGCTTTTTGACCCCGAATGGTATCGCGCGCGCTATCCCGACGTCGATGCGCTCGGCATGGACCCGGCGGAGCATTATTTGTGGCTCGGCGCCCGGCTCGGCCGCAGTCCGTCTGCCGCTTTCAACGGCGCTGCTTATCTCGCGGCCAATCCTGACGTCGCCGCATCGGGGTTGAACCCGCTGCTGCATTTCGAGAACGCCGGCCGTTTCGAAGGGCGCCTGCTTTCGGGCGCCGCGTCCGCCGGCGCGGCCGCGTCCGGATTTCCGGATCTTTTTGCGCTGCGCGCCAGCAACCCTAATTCGACGCGGATCGCCGTTGCATTCGCGCCGTCCGGCGTTGACGACGGTCGACTGGACGGCGCGCTCGACATCGCGCTTGCGGACGGCGACGCCGTCATCGCCGTCTGCGATCCCGCCCTGATCGCCGCCGCCGAACGCGAAACCGCGCGGATCGGAAGGGGGGCGGTGCTTCTTTATCCCCCCGCTGCGAATTTTTCGGAAATCGCCGCGCATCTCATCAATCTCGGCTCCTTGGCGAAATATGAAACGATTTGCCTGCTGACGATCGGCGGCGGCGTGCAGACGGCGACGCTTGACGTCGCGTGGCGCCTTGGCGCTTTCGCCGCCGATCGGATCGTCGAAACGCGCGCCGCCGCGTCGCCGGCCCTTGATACATGGTTCGCGCGGCTCTGCCGAAAGCCGCCCGCCGCCGCACTTGTTCCGGACGGCGGCGCGCTGACATTGCCGGGCCTCCTCGTGCACCAGTTCCGCGCGCATCAGATCGCGCATCAGGAGTTCGCCGGCGAGGGGGCTCCGCTCTTTCCCGCGATGCTCGCCGCGATCGCCGAAGAAGCAGGGATTGAACTCGAGAATTTCGACGCGGCTGCGCGCCGGGCGCCGGCGGTCGTTGCGCGCCGCGTACGGACGGTCGCGTTCTATCTGCCGCAATTTCATCCGATCCCTGAAAACGACCTATGGTGGGGCGACGGCTTCACCGAATGGACAAATGCGGTCAGGGCGAGGCCGCTTTTCCGCGGCCACGACCAGCCGAAGCTGCCGGCCGATCTCGGCTTTTACGATCTCCGCAACTCCGAGACGCAAGAAGCGCAGGCGGCGATGGCGCGCCGCTTCGGCGTTTACGGCTTTTGCTATTATTATTACTGGTTTGACGGAAAGAAGATGCTCAATCGTCCGATCGAGCAGATGCTGGAGACCGGCAAGCCTGACTTTCCGTTTTGCGTCTGCTGGGCGAACGAGAACTGGTCGCGCAACTGGGACGGCCAGAATCGGCATGTGCTGCTGGCGCAGTCATATTCAATGGAATCGAACCGCGCGCTGATCCGCGAATTCATCCGCCTGATGAGGGATCCGCGCTATATCCGCCATGACGGCAAACCGGTTCTCATCGTCTACCGCATCCGCATCGTTCCGGACTGGATTGAGACGGCGGCGATGTGGCGCGAGGAGTGCCGCGCCGCGGGGATCGGCGAGATACACCTTTGCGCCGTGCGGTTCGGTCTCGAACCGCTCGACGGTCAGCCGGCCGAATTCGGCCTTGACGCTTATGTTCTCTTCCCGCCGCATGAAACGGTGCGCGTCGACAAGCGCGGCGAGATGGCCGATCTGGCGCAGGATTTCAACGGTGAAATTTTCGGCTATGACGAAGTCGTCGACGGCGATCTGGCGCGGTTCGAAAACGGTTATCCCTGGCCGGTTCATCGGGCGGCGATGCTCGGCTGGGACAACACGGCGCGGCGCCCGAAGGATTCGCGTATTTTCACGGGCGCGAGCCCTGCGCGTTTCCGGCGCTGGGTCGCCGGCATTGTCGAGCAGGAGAACCGCCACAACCCCGATAACGACACCCTGCTTTTCGTCAACGCGTGGAACGAATGGGCGGAAGGAACGACGCTGGAGCCGTCGCAGCGCTTCGGGCGCGGCTATCTTGCGGCCGTCAAAAGCGCGCTTGGGCCGGCCGCGGCGCCCGCGCTCCACGCGCTCGCGGCGCCAAAGCGGCGCTGGTTTCCAGGCTTCAAGGCGCGGCGCGCGGACGCTCCGACGATCCTTCTCGCCGGGCATTGCGTCAGCCACCAGCTCTTCGGCGGCGAACGAAGCTTCATCGACTTGCTGGAGGCGCTGGAGACGCTCGATCTCAATGTCGTCGTTGCGCTGCCGAGCGCGGCGCATTCTTTCTACACGGACATTTGCGTCAGGCGCAGCCTCGGCGTCGCCGTCATTCCCTACGCGCAATGGAAGGACGACCGGTCGCCGGACGAGGCGATCGTCGAGCTGTTCGAGGAGGTGATCGAAGAACGCGGCGTCAATCTCGTCTACGCCAATACGATCAATCATCTTGAAGCGCTCGCCGCCGCGCGGCGCATGAACAAGACGACGGTCGTTCATGCGCGCGAACTGATCGACCGCGACGAGGGCCTTGTCGCGCAGATCGGCCTGGCGCCGGCGGAAATCATCAGCCGCGTGCATGAGGCGGCGGATTACGTCATCGCCAATTCGGCCGCGACGGCGAAACTGTTCCATCGCGAAGGCCGCACGCATATCGCCCGGAACGTCGTCGATCTCGACGCCCTTGATATGGAGAACCGCGTCGGCGAGACGGTCGATTTTGCGCTCGTCAGCAGCAATTTGCCGAAGAAGGGCGTCGGCGACTTCATCGAGGTCGCGCGCCGCTGCGAAACGCTGGCGCCGAATTCGCGGTTCATCGTCATCGGGCCGGAGAACGAATTCGTCATGCGCCTGAAGACCGAGGCGCCTGAAAATGTCGTATTCGCCGGTTACGCCGCGTCCCCGCGCGAAGCGATGGCGCAGACGAATGTCGTCATGAGTCTTTCGCACTTCGCCGAATCCTTCGGTCGCACCGTCGCGGAGGCGCAGGCGGCGCGGCGCCCTGTCATCGCCTATGACTGGGGCGCCGTCGGCGAGTTGGTCGAGGACGGCGTCAACGGCTTTCTCGTTCCCTTCAGCGATGTTGACGCCGCGGCGGCGCGCGTCAGCGACTTCTGCGCCGAGCCGGCGCTCATCGCACGCATGGGGACGGCGGGCCGCGCGCGCGTCGTGCGCGAGAACGCGCCGGCGCGCC
The DNA here is from genome assembly GCA_003506635.1 of Parvularcula sp. Classification (GTDB taxonomy): domain Bacteria; phylum Pseudomonadota; class Alphaproteobacteria; order Caulobacterales; family Parvularculaceae; genus Amphiplicatus. The sequence continues at coordinate 13 of DNZB01000074.1, read as the reverse complement.
TCTCGCATGACCT